>PMND01000020.1:0-11490 GCA_003161955.1 Ignavibacteriota bacterium
TTCTTCGTCCCTGCCGCGGGGGGATTCCTTTTCCGTGATGTGACGCTCACGAACGGAGGGTCGGACAGCGCCGATGTAAAGGTTCACGCGGCGCTCGTGCCGAATTTTGCGCTCTTCGATGAGATCGGTCCCGATGAACCGACCCGCACTGTGCGGGGACGCGGGTTCGCCTCGATCATGCTTCAGTCGCTCGATGCCGACGTGAACGTGGCGGGGAGATACGACATGACCGTCGCACCGGGCCCGCTCCCTCCCGGGGAATCGGCGCGGGTCCGTCTCGTCTATTCCATCGACTCCTCCGCCCCGCCGCTCGATGCGCCCGCGTATGACCGGCTTGTGGATGCCGCGGAATCATGGTGGCGTTCCCGGTCCGCAATAAGGACCGGACACCCCGTGCTTGACCACCTTTCCGGCGTCGCCCTGACCGGCCTCCGGGCCCACCTTGCCCGGAGCGGGAAGAGGGACTCGGGGACATGGATGTATAATATGGAATGGGTGAGGGACGACGTCATGGTCTCGATCGCCCTCCTCCAGGCGGGGATGGATGCGGAGGCGAAGATCCTCCTGACAAAGATCCTTGAGAAGTCCGTGGGGGCCGACGGGAGGACATTCGAGTCGAGCCGCTGGTCGGGGTTCGACTACACGGAGCTTGACCAGAACGGAGAGCTCCTCTACGCCCTCTGGACATATGCCGCATGGACGGGGGACCTGGAGTTCGTGAAGAAGTACTGGAGCAGTATCGCGCATGTGGCGGCATTCCCGTTGCTTGAGAGGTTCCGTGACAGGGAGGCCGGGCTCATGCACAACAGGCGGGAGTTCTGGGAGCGGAACGACTCGTTCGGCGTGGAGGACGGGTACGAGCTCGTCTACCAGTTCTGGGTATCGTTCGGCCTCCGGCATGCTGCAGACCTTGCAGATGCCGTCGGTGCCCCGGAGGGGAGTGAGTGGCGGGTCACGGCGGAGGCGATCCGGACATCGATGCTCACCCATCCAAAATACAGACTTGTGGAAGAAGGTCATTTCATAAAGCGCCGGACGCGCGACGGGAGGTGGCAGCGGACAATGATACCCCCCGACCGTTCCCGTATGCCCCCCGGCTCGCCGATCGGGACGCTCGCAAAGCCCGAGTGCGAGCCCGACCTCGGAAATGTCATCCCGGTGATGTACGGGTTCGTCGAGCCGCAGAGCGAAATCGCTCTCGGTACGCTCCGCCACTGCGAGACACTCTGGGGCCAGAAGTGGGATTTCGGGGGCTACCCGCGCTACAACACATCGAGCGAGCCCGATCCTCCCGCCCCCTGGCCGCTGGCGACACTCTTCATGGCGCGGTCATACCTGGAAGCGGGCAACTGGCCGAAATTCTGGCAGTGCGTGAACTGGGTGCGGAACATACACGGGGGTCTCTCCGGCGGCTGGTTCGAGCGTTACGGGCCGAGCATTACCCCCCCGGCCCCTCCGGTCTGCGTCATCGGCTGGGCGTGGGCGGAAGTAACGTCACTGATGGTGCACCACGTTGCGGGCGTCCGTCCCGGTCTCGACGCGCTGACGATCCGGCCGCGGCTCCCGGAGGGGGTCGATCGACTGACGGCGACGTTCCGGGTCCGGGATGTGGCATGCTCTCTCTCGGTCCGGCGCACGCATCTCGCACCGTCGGCCCGCGTGGACGGCCGGACCGCAGAGGTGACAAAGGGAGTTCTCCTGATCCCGTACCGCGATCTCAAATCCCGCGGAGCGCGGGAAACTACAATTGAGATGGATGTAACATGAAACGCCGTGATTTCATCAAGACCCCTCTGATCGGAGCATTCCTTCCGGGACTCTCCGCATCGGAAACCCTGGAGTCGATGGGGGTGATGTCCGATCAGTCCACCCCGGCGAATCCCAGGGGAGGCGGGCAGCGACTGCATCCGGACTTCGTCACGTATCAGCCGGGTATTGAATATTTCTACCTCGGCAACGGGGACATACAGGGGGCGGTACAGTACTCCCCTGAGCCCGGCGAAGAGTCGTTCATCGGGTTTACGCTTATGGATCCCGAGAACTTCTGCCGCAAATGGAGCACGTTCCTGTTCTCGCCGGAGAGGGGATTCACCAACACCCGCCTGGGAGTCAGCGTGGGGAGTGAAGGGGAGGTGAGCCAGGCGAAGGCGGGGATGTATCCGGGCGTCAGGGGGTTCTCCGTCGCCCGGGACAACTTCGTATCGATCGGCTGGGAATACCCTGACGGCGTCCCGGCGGTTGCGCTCTCGTGGAACGCGGGGGAGTGCGCCGTGAAAGAAGAGTTCTTCGTCCCCCGCGAAGGAGCTCTTCTCTTCCGCCGCGTGAGTATCACTAACCGCTCGGACGCCGCGCTGACGGCAAAACTCAGCCTCTCGCTCTATGCAAACTTCGGTCTCTTTACGGACATACGGACCGACGAGAAGAGCCGTGCGGCCCGCGCAGACGGGCTCGCCTCCATGAGCCTCTTCTCCCTCGATCCGCGCGCAACCGTGTTCGGGCGGTACGATGTCCGCACGGACCTGGGGAGGATCGAACCGGGGAAGGGCGCGGAGAGCGTGTATGTCTATTCTATCAAAGACGGGGAGCGTTTTCTGCGGAAACATGCATTTCCGCTCCTTATGCGTGAGACGTCGTCGGAATGGAAGAAGAGGAGCACATTCGTGACCGGGAATCCCCTCCTCGACCGCCTGTACAGTGTCTCCCGGACGGAGCTGAGGTCCGTCGTCTCGCGGAGCGGGAGAATGGACGCAGGGACCTGGATGTACAACATGGAATGGCTCGGGGACCATGCAATGGCTTCGGAGGCGCTTCTCCGCGCCGGGTTCGCGGATGAGGCGCGCCTGCTCATAGAAAAAAACCTGCGAGACTCCATCGGACCCGACGGGCGTACCATAGAGTCCGGGCGTTTTTTCGGGTACGACTACACCGAGATCGTGCAGAACGGCATCATGATGTTCGCGGTCTGGAACTACGTCTGCTGGACGGGAGACAGAACACTCCTGAAGAAGTACTGGCATAAGATCCGGCTCTGCGGCGACTTTCCGCTGGAGAAATATTTCCTTGATCCGAAGACTCATCTGGTCCACAACAAACGGGAATTCTGGGAGAGGAGCGACTCGTTCGGTATCGAAGACGGCTTCGAGCTTGCCTACCAGTTCTGGGTGTCGTTCGGCCTCGGGAAGGGAGCCGCGCTGGCGCGACTCGCCGGTGACGCCCCCGCCGCGCAGAGGTGGGGCGAGGCGTCACGGGTGATGCAGGAAACCATGTTCCGCGATCCCGTCTTCCGCTTCATCGAAGACGGACATCTCATCAAGAGGCGCACGCGGGACGGGCGGTGGCAGAAAGAGGCCGTCCCGCCGGACCGGGGGAAGCTCCCCGCGGGTTCGCCCATAGCGATCGAAGAACATTCGCTTCTCGACCCCGATACAATCACCGTGCTCCCCATACTGTTTGAGATGATCCCCCCGGACTCTCCCTTATGCAGCGAGACACTCCGCTGGGTGGACAGGATCTGGAACCAGCGCTGGGAAGGGGGAGGGTTTCCGCGGTACAACGTCACGGGGGAGGACAATCCTCCGGCCCCGTGGCCCCTTGCGTCCATGCTCGTTGCGCGCGCCAGCGCGGCGGCGGGCGAGTATGACCGGGTGTGGCGCGTGCTGGAGTGGCTGGACCGCGTCGCAGGACGCTCGGGGTCCTGGTTTGAGCGGTGCGCGCAGAGCATCACTCCCCCCATGCCTCCTGTCGGCGTCGTCGGGTGGACCTGGTACGAGATCATCAACCTCTGCTCTCACCACGTCGCCGGGTTCCGGCCTGACATCGACGCGCTGACTGTGAAGCCCCGGCTTCCCGACCGGATCGATACGCTCACCGCGGTGCATGCCGTCCGGGGAGCACGCGTGCATCTTTCCGTGCACCGGGGATCCGGGAAGGGGAGCGCCGCGCCGAACGCCACGGCGAACGGGAAGGATGTCCCGGTGGAGCAGGGAGCCGTACGGATCCCGTATCCGCGGCGCGGATCGACACTCACTCTGGAGTTCACGCTATGAACAGGAACGACTTCCTCAGGTTCTCCGCGTCCGCGGCATTCGGCGCGGCATTCATCACTACCCCATGGCATTTTTCCGGACGCCGGACGGGGACCGGTGCGACGGATGCCGCGTGGCCTCCGCCGGATGCGGCGGAAGAACAGTTCTGGGATTTTGTGAGGGAGCAGTTTCCCCTTTCACACGAGCGGGCGTACCTCAATACCGGGGGGCTCGGCGCGTCTCCGTACGCGGTCATCGATGCCGTCAAGGGAAAAATGGATGAGCTGGAGAAGACATGCGAGACCGGTCATTCGGAGGCTTTGTGGGATGAGATCAAGCGGGACGCGGGCGCGCTCCTGGGGTGTGACGCCGCCGAGATCGCCTTCACGCGGAACACGACGGAAGGGATCAATATCGTTGCCAATGGTCTTCCGCTCGCGAGGGGTGACGAGATCATACTGACGACGCAGGAACATGTCGGGAACGCGTTCACATGGCTCGCCCTCGCAAAACGGGAGGGGGTTGTGCTCCGTCTGTTTGAGCCCTCGACTCTCTCCGATGCGGAGAACATCGACAGGTTGACACGCTGCATCACAAAAAAGACCCGCCTGATCAGCATCCCCCACGCCGTCACGACGACGGGGATGCTCATGCCGGTCGCGCAGATCGCGCGCATCGCGGCGGAGAAGAAGATCTGGTTTTTCGTGGACGGTGCCCAGACGGCGGGGATGATCCCCTTCAATCTTCATGAGATCGGATGCGACGCCTATGCGACGAGCGGCCACAAGTGGCTCCTCGGTCCGAAAGAGACCGGACTCCTGTACGTCCGCAGGGAGATGCTCGATACGATCAGGGCGACATTTGTGGGGGCCTACTCGGGGGGCGATTTCGATTTCCTGAAGGGGACCATCGGATTCAACCCCGCAGCGCAGCGCTATGAATACGGGACGGTGAGCACCCCCCTTCGAGCGGGACTCGGTGCGGCGATCGCGTTCATCCGGAAGATCGGGATCGAGAGGGTCTGGAAGCGTGACAGGATGCTCGCCGACTCCCTGGTTGCGGGGTTGAGCGGATTGCCGGAGATCATCCTCCTCTCCCCCGCGCGCCCGGAAGCCAGGAGCGCGATGATCACGATCATGCACCGCACGATCAGCCACGAGAAGCTCCAGGCGCACCTGGACACGTGCAACCTGCGCACCCGCTCCGTGACCGAAGGGGGACTGAACGCCCTCCGGATCTCGTTTCATGTCTACAACACGCCGGGGGAGGTCGCCCGGGTACTTGAAGGACTCCGCACCGCCCCGAAAGGATGATTCCGCATGAAATCAGTCAACATATTCGATGTCAGCTTCATACTCGTCTACTTCCTCATCATCATGGGGATCGGGCTGTATTTCATGAAGGTCAACAAGGGGGGGAAGGAGTATTTCACCGGAGGGAGCATGATCCCCTGGTGGATGTCGGGGATATCCCTTTACATGGGAAATTTCAGCGCATGGATTTTTACGGGAGCTGCGGGCTTTGCCTACACCGCGGGATGGTTCACGATCCTCTATCTGGCTGTCGGGCCGATTGCGTACCTGATCGGATCCAGCCTCACCGCCACGAAGTGGCGCAGGACGCGGTCCATCAGTCCTCTCCAGTATACACAGACGCGGTACAACCTGACAACGCAGCAGGTCATGAGCGGGGTGATCGCGACGAATTTCATACTCTCCGCGGGGGTCCAGCTCGCCTCGACATGCAAGCTGTTCGCTCCGATTATCGGGATCGATATGACGCTCATCGTCCTGATCATCGGGAGCATCGTCCTCATCCACAATATGCTGGGGGGACTCTGGGGCGACATGGCGATGGACGTTGTCCAGGGGGTGGTGCTGCTCGGGATCACGTTCACCGTGATGCCCCTCAGCCTGGGTCTGATCGGGGGTTTCGGGGAGCTCCTGAAGGCGATGCCCCCTGTGTCGTTCGACCATACGTACAACGGGGTCCATTACACGCAGGACTGGCTTGTCTCAATACTTATCATTACGAGCATCGGGTTCGCGGCGGGAGGGGCCCAGAGGTTCTACTCCGTCAAGGACGAGAAAAGCGCGAAGCGCGTGGGGAGGCTTGCGGCGCTGCTGGCTCTTTCCGTCCCTCTGGTGTTCGGGATACCTCCGCTGGTGGCGAAAGTGTACTGGCCGGACCTCGCGCAGGTGGATTTCTTCAAGCCGTACGTCGGTAAGAACCCGCAGGACCTCGTGTTCGTCGGGCTCGTGTTCAAGCTGCTTCCCCACGGCCTGATAGGCGTCTTCATCGCTGCCATGCTGGCTGCCACGATGACGACCCTCAGCACGGTCTACAACATGGTCTCGTCGATCATCTCCAATGACATGTACAAGGGGGTCATGAAGCCCGACCTGTCGGACAAAGCGCTCCTGAAGGCCGGCCGCATCACGTCGCTCTTCCTCGGGCTGATCGTCATGGCCCTTGCCATAACGTTCATCCACAGCACGTTCGGGCTGTTCAACCAGATGCAGGCGTTCTTCACGCTCTTCAATATCCCGATCACCGTCCCGCTCGCTTTCGGACTCATATTCCGTCGCATCCCCAAATGGGCCGCGCTCGGGTCGATACTCTGGAGTCTCATCATGGGGGCGGTGGTGCGCTATCTTCTGGGATGGGACATCGGCCCGCAGGTGTATCTCTCCACCATACTTTCATTCGGCATCCTGATCTCCTCCACATGGGTGGCGGATCTTTACAGATCCAGGAAGCTCCTCCTCTGCGCAGTCAGCGTGCTTATCAGCGCGGTCCTGGGGACGATATTTGCCCTTTACCCGGGGGCGAACGCGGCCGGGTGGCAGATAACGGCCTCCATAGCCTGCGCGGTCATACTCGGGCCGACCCTCTTCCCGCTCGCCCGGCTCTTTTCGCGCGATACGGAGGAAGAACGGAAGGACATCGCCCGGTTTTACGCCCGCCTCGACACGCCCGTGGATGTGCAGAAGGAGGTCTACGGGGCGGGACGGAAGCAGGTCGCGACGCTCCCCGTTGTGGGCAGAACGATCGTCTTCCTTGGCATCCTCGTCAGCCTCGCATTCCTCAACACGCTCCAGTCGGGCGAGATAATCGCGGTCCTCGCGATGATGACGATACTGCTCGGTTTCGGCGGGACACTCTGGATTGCGGGAAAGAGAGTGCAGATGCGCGATGCACAGGCGGCCGCGGCATCCATCAATCACTAATCCGGAATTCCCGATGAACAATCTGTGGGACGAAAAGAAATCGCGCGGTCTGAACGAGCTCGGGCTTCTCATCTACCGCTCCAACATACTGGGTGAGGATGCCTCGGTGACAAACTGGGCGGGGGGGAATACCTCGGCAAAAATCACCGAGAAGAACTTCCGGGGGGACCAGGTTGTGGTCCTCCGCGTGAAGGGGAGCGGGACGGACCTCAGGACGATCACCCGCCCCGGTTTCCCCGGCGTCGAGCTCGCGCCGGTGCTCGCGCTCCGCTCACGGGCCGCCATGAACGATGCGGAGATGGTGGACTACCTCGCCCACTGCCTCGTGGACCTGAACTCAAAGCGCCCGTCGATCGACGCGTTGATCCACGCGTTCATCGACCATGTGCATGTCGATCATATGCACCCGGACGCCATCATTGCGCTCTGCACCTCGAAAGACGGCCCGAAACTGATGAAGCAGATCTACGGAGACACCGCGGCATGGCTCCCCTGGCTCCGCCCCGGGTTCGCGCTCGCGAAACAGTGCGGCGAGCTCATCAACGGCCGTCCACGCCTGCGGGCCGTCCTCCTGGGGAAGCACGGTCTGATCACCTGGGGGGGGACCGCGCGTGAGTCCTACAACGCCACGATCACCGTGATCGGCGAAGCACAGGACTTCCTGAAACGAAAGCTGGCGGGGAAGAAGGTGTTCGGCGGCCCGAAAATCGTGCCGGCGGACGCCGGGGTACGGGCCCGGTTCGCGCAGGAAAATCTTCCCGTCATACGCGGGGCGGTCAGCCGGCACCGCCGGATGGTGCTGACGTTCGACGATTCCCCTGAGGTCCTGGAGTTCGTCAACAGCAGGCGTCTCGCGTCGCTCGCGCTCCGGGGGGCCGCCTGCCCGGACCATCTTGTCAGCACGAAGCGCACCCCGCTCGTCATGGAGCGGGCCTCGTCGTCGGATCCCGCGGCATTTGCGGGGCGGTTCGCCCGGGCCCTTGAAGAGTACGTGAAAGGGTATACGCGGTACTTCGAGACATGCAGGGATCGGGGTGACACGATGGCCGATCCGTTCCCGCGCATCATACTGATCCCGGGCATAGGCATGGTTGCCACGGGGAGGGACAAGGCGGGCGCGGACATTACGCGGGATATCTATCACCGGACGATCGCGGTGATCAAGAGCGCCTCCACGGTGAGCACCTACGTTTCGATGACCCCGGCGGAGGCGTACAGCGTCGAATACTGGCCCCTGGAGATCTACAAAATGACGCTCGCCCCGCCGGAGAAGTCGCTGGCACGGCGGGTGGCGTTCGTCACGGGGGGTGCGAGCGGCATCGGCCGTGAGATTGCCGCCCGTTTTGCGGCCGAAGGGGCCCATGTCGTCGTCGCTGACATCAACCTGAAGGGGGCGGAAGAGGTCGCCGCGGAGATCGTGAAGACCGATGGAAAAGGGAGGGCCCTCGCCTGCGCCATGGACGTGACGAGTGAGGCGGATGTTGTTTCAGCATTCGGCTCAGCGATCTCCGCATTCGGAGGAGTCGACATCGTGGTCTCCAACGCAGGGATTTCGTCGGCCAACCCTGTTGAAAAAACAACAGTGGGGCAGTGGCAGAAACAGATGGACATACTCGGGCTCGGGTATTTCCTCGTCGCCAGGGAAGGGTTCCGCGTCATGGCCAGGCAGGGGATCGGCGGCTCGATGATTTTCATCGCCTCGAAGAACGCCCTCGCCAGCGGCAAGAACGCGACGGCTTATAGCGCCGCCAAGGCCGCAGAGCTGCACCTGGCCCGTTGTCTGGCCGAAGAGGGGGGTCCGAAGAAGATACGTGTCAACACCGTCTGCCCCGACGCCGTTCTCCAGGGGTCTTCGATCTGGAGCGGTGCGTGGCGGCAGGAACGGGCGGAGGCATACGGGATCCGCCCTGACCAGCTTGAAGAGTTTTACCGGAAAAGGACGATCCTGGGGGAGAGCATAGTTCCCGCGGATGTCGCGGAAGCCGCCCTCTATTTCGCCTCCGATCGATCGTTGAAGACCACCGGAGGGGTGCTCACGGTGGACGGCGGGGTCGCAGCGGCGTTCGTCCGGTGAGTCTTCCTTTGATCGACAATACACTTGCATCAAGAATGCCACATACAACATGTCCTACGAATGGATGAGTGACATATGACCGGGACCGGCTTCCGCATCGACAAAGAATTCATTGCTTCACACAACGGCGTCCGTTCAGCCGACTTGTTCCGCGACTACGATGCGCTGGGTGAGCGGCTCCTCCGGCGCGGGATCGGCATCGGAGAGATCGCCGCCGGGGCGGGGGCGCTCGCCGTCGCTCTCCCCTCCTGGGCGACGGGGACGGGGGGGACGAGGTTCGGCAGGTTCCCGGGAGAGGGAGAGCCGCGCAACGTCTTCGAAAAAATTGCGGACTGCGCGACAATCCATCAGCTCACCAGGATCACCCCGAGGGTGGCGCTGCACATCCCGTGGGACAGGCCTGGGGACCCCCGGGAACTTGCGGCGTTTGCTTCTTCCCTCGGAGTCGGTTTCGATGCGATGAACTCCAACACGTTCGAGGACCAGAAGGCCCAGCGCCTGAGCTACAAGTTCGGCAGCCTCTCCCACACGGATGCCGCCGTCCGGGCGCAGGCCATCGGCCACAACCTGGAGTGCGTGGAGATCGGCCGCGCGCTCGGTTCGAAGGCGCTCTCGATCTGGATCGGCGACGGAGGGAATTTTCCCGGCCAGGTCGACTTCCGCGGGAGTTATGAGCGGTATATCGAGTCCTGCAAGTCCATCTATGCGGGGATGCCCGGGGACTGGCTTCTCTACATCGAATACAAGCTTTTCGAGCCCGCGATGTACTCGACGGTGATGAACGACTGGGGGAGCGCCTATTATGCGGCCACCGCCGTCGGCCCCCGGGCCCTCTGTCTCGTGGACCTCGGCCACCACGCCCCCAACGTCAACATCGAGATGATCGTCGCGCGGCTCCTCCATCTGGGGAGGCTCGGCGGTTTCCACTTCAACGACAGCAAGTACGGCGACGACGATCTCGACTCGGGGAGTATCAAGCCGTTCCAGCTTTTTTTGATATTTCACGAGCTCGTGAACGCCGCCGGGAAGGGCGGGACGGCAGGGAACCCCGGGCCGGCGTACATGATCGACCAGAGTCACAACGTCACCGATCCTGTCGAATCGCTCCTGGCAAGCGTTGAGGAGATACAGCGCGCGTACGTTCAGGCGCTTCTCGTCGACAGGGCCGCCCTGGCAGAGTGCCAGCAGACGAACGATGCAGTGATGGCACTGCGGACGCTGAAGACCGCCTTCACAACCGACGTCGCGCCGATCCTCGCTTCCGTCCGGGTCAGCGCCGGCGGGGCGGCGGATCCGCTCGCCGCGTTCCGTGAGAGCGGGTACCGTGCACACAAGGGAAAAGAACGCGCCTGAAGCCGCATTAACGTGCGTTCCGGAGACTTGTGCGGGTTGGTGTTTTTTTGTATACTAATAAATCACTAATAAAACAACGTTTTATTAGTCACACAGAGGCGCCTATGGTCAGGGACTATTCCGTTCCCGCAATCCACCGTGCGGTGCAGGTGATCGAACTCCTCGCCGCCTCACACAGCGGCTTCTCTCTGGCGGAGGTTTCCCGCCAGACCGGCATTCCGAAAAGCTCGCTGTTCCGCATTCTTGCCGCCCTCGAGCAGCATTCGATCGTGCTGCAGGACCACGACAGGAAGATTTTCCGCCTCGGCATGAAGCTCCTCGACTGGGGGAACGCGGCGCTCGAAAAGATCGACCTCAAAACGATCGTCCACCCCCACCTCCTCAGGATGGCCCACGAAACACGTGAGAGCTACTACCTCGCGATCCTGGACGGGCATGAAGTCATCATCATCGACCGGGCGGATAATCCCGAGATGTGGTCGATCGTCGCCCGCCTGGGGGCCCGTTCCCCCGTGCATGCCACCGCATCGGGGCAGGTGCTCATCGCCGACCTCCCCAACGAAATGCTCACCCTGATGATCCAGCAGAGCGGGTTGAAGAGATTCACCCCGAGGACGATCACGAGCGAAGTCAGGCTGAAGAAGCGGCTACGGGAGATCGTGAAGGACGGTTACTCGGTCGCCGATGCCGAGTACAAGCCGGATCTCTGCGCCATCTCGGTCCCGATCTACGATCACAGCGCGAAGGTTGTTGCCGCGCTGATGACGGGGATACAGTCCGAACGGAAGAGGAAGGAGGAGGCGATCGC
>PMND01000020.1:11500-20622 GCA_003161955.1 Ignavibacteriota bacterium
GTGAACCTCACCGAGTGGGAGGATGTCATCGCCGCTGTGCGGGAGTACGGGCTCACGATCACGGCGCTTTCCCCGGGCATACTCAAACATTCGCCCGCCCGGTACGACGATCTCGAAAGGGAAGTGCGGGACGTCCTCCCGCGCACGATCGATTGTGCGGAGCAATGCGGCGCGCAGCTCATCATTGTTTTCGGCGTGCAGCGGCGGACGCCGGAGTCTCCCGGCGATCACGGGCGCGTGGTGGAGATTCTCCGCCGCGCGGCGGAGACCGCCGCGTCCGCAGGGATGAGACTCGCGATAGAAAATGAGCCCGGTTTCTACTGCGACACGGGGGCCGCCACACGGAGGATTATCGACGAGGTGGGCTCCCCGGCGCTCGGTGCGAACTGGGATCCGTGCAACGCGTTCGGGACCGACGAGCTCCCGTACCCGGACGGCTATGCGGCGGTGAAGTCGGTGATACTGAATGTCCATGCCAAGGACACCGCCAGAGGGTCGCTGATACAATGTGTCCCGATCGGCGAGGGGGCGATCGACTGGGCGGGGCAGATCAGGGCGCTCGTCACGGACGGCATCGTTTCCCACGTGACGATCGAAACCCACTGCCTCCCCCTTGTGGAACAATCAGAAAAGAACGTGCGGACGCTCCGCGCCCTGATCGTACAGGCGAGCGTATAACAAGGAACGATTGAGAATGCCCTCCCTTTTCGGCCGCGACATCGGGAAGCATGATCTCCTCATGCGCGCCGGTGATCTCTCGCAGGTTGCCGGCATACGGATGATGACGCTTGCAGACGGCCCCGAACAGGGGGTGAGGATCGCGGACGTCCGGACAGGCTCGGGCCTCCGCTTCCAGGTCACGCTGGACCGTGGGATGGACCTCTCTGTCGCCGAGTACCGCGGCATCCCGCTTGCGTTCAGGAGTCCTGCGGGGGATGTCCACCCTTCCCGGTTCGAGCCCGCGGGACGGGGATGGCTCAGGACGTTTGCCGGCGGGTTGATGACGGGGTGCGGGATGACATACCTCGGCTCACCGTGCACCGACGGGGAGGCGGATCTCGGCCTCCACGGACGGCTTTCCCATCTCCAGGCGGCCGGCGTCTCCGCCTCGGAGAGATGGGAAGGGGACGAGTGCACGCTCCGTCTCGCCGGGACGCTCAGGGAATGCACGATGTTCGGCGAGAACATGCTCCTCACGAGGTCGATCGAAACAACCGTCGGGCACTCGCTCATCATCATCCGCGATGCCGTGCGCAATGAAGGGCACGGGCGTTCCCCCCTGATGATGCTCTATCATATCAATGCGGGATGGCCGCTCGTCGACACGGGGACCCGTCTGCTGACAAGCGCGGCAACGACGACCCCCCGCGACCCTGCCGCCGCCGCGGGACTCGCCGGCGCGCGGACCTGCTCCTCCCCTTTCCCGGATTTTGCAGAACAGGTGTTCTATCACGATTGCGCGGCTGATGAGGAGGGATACTCCGCCGCCCTTCTCGAGAACAGGATTCTGACCCTCGGGCTCCTGGTCCGGTTCCGGCAAAAAGAGCTTCGCCGTCTCGTCGAGTGGAAGATGATGGGGGAAGGGACGTATGTTATGGGGATTGAGCCGGCAAACTGCGGCGTCGGGGGGAGGGAGTCCGAGCGCCGGGCGGGGACGCTTGAATTCCTCGATCCGGGGGAAGAACGCTGCTTCGAGGTGCAGATCGGAGTGGCCGACGGCGAAGAGGAGATCGCAAATGTCATCTCCAGGCACCGGCTGACGTGACACTCAGCCCGGGTCGCATCAAACACACTCACACGAATGGTGGCTGATATGCCCACGACACGACGCAATTTTCTAAAGATGGGGGCGATCGCCGCGACGGCGCTCCCGATATTGCCTGCGTTTGGAAGAGGTCTTCCGGCCCTTTCCGCCGGATCCGCGGCGCCGGCAATGGCGCCGGAGGCGCCTGCGCGAGCAGGGCTTTTTTTTGACGAGGCCGACGTCCCCCGCATGCGGCGGGCTCTCGCTCATCCTCACGTCGCCCCGTACTGGCAGTCGATCACGGGGGCCGACCTCGCCGCGGACGCGAATTTCATCAGAAGCGAAGCGAAGTTGAACAACCACTCGAAGGACATGCTCCGTGTCCGACAGATACTCGAGCGGACGTCGTTCGCCTATGCGCTCACCGGCGATGCGGCACAGTGCGACCTCGCCAGGCGTGCCGTCGACAAGATACTCGAATATCCGAGATGGGATTACTTCCTCGAGGGGGGAGTGGACGTCATCGGCCTCCAGAGGGCGCCCGAAGCGACGATCGCGATGTCATGCGCCCGGGAGTGGCTCGACAGGGCGCTCACGAAGGAGACCGCCGCCGAGATCGAACGGCAGATCGGCGAGAAGGGCGCCCCCGCATGCTTCCGCACCCTCTACGGCTTGAAGTACCCTGATCGTGTTCAGGGATGGTCGTTCGACCCGGACGACGATTACCCGTTCCATGTCGACCAGCGTCGCTGGCCTCTCATACTGAATTCGACAAACCTGAAAGCGATACCGATCGCGGGGCTGGGGATCGCAGGATGTCTCCTGAGGGGAAAACACCCGCAGGCCGACCGGTGGGTCGATATGGCCGAACAGAGTGCCCGGGCTTTCGCGGTGATGTACGGGCTGGACGGCGCATACGACGAAGGCGTGGGGTACTGGGGATACACTTCCACACACCTGGCGCTCCTCGTCGAAGTGATCCGGCGGACGCTCGGCAGGGATATTTCCGGCATACTCAATTTCCCGGGGACAGTCCGGTACGGCCTCCGCATGTCGATGGCCGTTGCGGGGCGGCCGAACGATTGCGTGAACTTCAGCGACGCGTTTGCGATGGGTGACCTCGCCGTTGCCGCATGGACCGCCGGCCGGCTCAAGGACCCGGTTGCCCGGTACGTGGCGACGCACGTGGGGACGCTCAGCAGCCCCTGGTCCGTCATCTGGCTCGATCCCGCCGGGCAGGAAGAAAAACCCGGTCCCGAATTGTATGACGTACGTTTCTCGAACGACTGGGTGGTCGCACGGAGCGGATGGGACGAAGCGGACGGCGTCGCCGCTCTCCGGAGCGGCGGTCCCGCCAATCACGAACACGCCGACAGGAACAGCGTCATATTCAAGGCGCACGGAGAGCGGATCTACCACGACCCGTACCATGCCGCCTACCCGTACACCGATCCTCTCTGGGTTCTCCGCCTCACGAAGTCGCACACGGCGGTCCTCATCGGGGGAAAAGGGCACCAGTACCATGACGGTCATGAAGGGACGAACGCGTCATTCGCGGAGTCGCATGTCGTGGAGTACAGGGCGAGTGCGCGTTCGGTCGTCGTCACGAGCGACGCAACGGCGGCATACCGTCTTGTCGACAACGACGTCGCTCTCGTGCAGAGGACGCTCGTCTTTCTGAAACCGGATATCCTTGCCGTGATCGACCGGGTCAGGCTTGCAAAGAATCCGCTCCCCGTTCAGGTCCGGTTCCAGATCGACAATTCCGACGGGATGGGGAGCGTGAGTGCCGATGCCGGCTCGTTCACCGTGCACCGTCCGCTTGTCACGGCGCGGACGCTCGTCCTTTCGCATGCGGACGTGACGGTAAGGACAGGCAACATCGACGTGCCTCCTGAGAAGGGAGTCTTCCCGTACGCAGAGGCGGAATCGGCTCCTGCGCTGGATCATCTTGTGCTCACGGTCTGCGAGGCGCACGTCGCGGGGGAGAAGGCATCCCCTCTGCACGCCGCGCGCGAGGGGGACGTGTGGCGAATAACGGGGGACCGAAAAGGTGTCCCCGTGGTCATTTCGATCGACACAAAAACCGACGTACCGGCAGTCACCATCGGCTGAATGCCATGAAGCCCTCAGACGCATACTTCGAAGAGGCCCTCCGGCTTATCCCCTGGGGGACACAGACCAATGCGAAGCGGCCCCTCCCGTTTTTTTCGGGCACGATGCCGAAGTTCATCGTGCGGGGAAAGGGGTGCCGGATCTGGGATATGGAAGGGAAAGAGTACATCGATTACCGGCTTGCGCTGGGGCCGGTGACTCTGGGGTACTGCTACGACGAAGTTGATGCCGCCGTGCGGGAGCAGATGTCGAAGGGGGTCCTCTTCAGCATGGCGAGCCCGATCGAACTGGAGCTTGCCAGAAGGGTCTGCGCCATGGTGCCGAACGCAGACATGGTCCGGTTTATGAAGACCGGCGAGGACGCCAACTCGTGCAACGTCCGGATCGCACGGGCATTTACGAAACGGGACATGATACTCATCAGCGGCTACCACGGATACCCGGACTGGTTCGCGGCGGACGAGAGCCCCGCCAACGGCGTCCCGCAGTTCATGCGGGAATACGTCCGGGCCATTCCCTGGGGAAACTCTGAAGCTGCGGAGAAACTCATCCGGCAATACGGCGAGCGGCTGGCCTGCGTGGTCGCAATCGGGTACGACTTCAACGAAGATACGAGCGGCGGGTTTCTCCACCGGATCCGGAAACTGACGAAGGAATACGGCGCCCTCCTTGTGCTCGATGAGGTACTCACGGGGTTCCGCCTGGCCCCGGGCGGTGCGCAGCAATATTACGGTGTGGACGCGGATCTCGCAGGGTATGCCAAGGCGATCGCCAACGGCTATCCCCTGTCGGCGTACTGCGGCAAGCGGGAGTGTATGGAGATGCTCAATACGTTCAAGATCACTACCACGTACGCCGGAGAGACACTCTCGATCGCCGCAGCGATTGCGACGCTCGATTGCATGGTCCGCGAAAAGGTTCACGAGCACATATGGGCCATGGGGAGGCGGCTCATGGACGGTTTCAACAGGATCGCCGCCGAGCTGGGGGTTGCAGGGCATGCCGCGGGACTCCCCCCGGCTTCATGGCTCCGGTTCGAGCACGCGGACCCGGCGTATCCCCCCCGGCTGGAATACCTCTGGCACCGCGAGCTTTACAGGGAGGGGATATTTGTCAACCCCCGCTGGTTCATCTCCTATTCGCACCGCGCCGCGGACATCGATGAGACGCTCGAGAAAGCCCGCAGGGCACTCCGTCGCGCTCTCGACGCCGAACCGAAGGAGCGGGATAACGTTACGCCGTTCTGGTGGTAACGTGATCCGTCCCCCGGTGATGCTCCTCCTTCTCGCGGCCGTGAACAGGCCGGCTGCGGCCACCGGCGGGAGCGACACGCTTGCGCTCGAAAACGGCATCATCAAAGTTGCACTCGTGCGTGATCCCGGTGGATACCGCGAGGAGTGGTTCGCCGGCGGCCCGGGGGAGTGGCGCCTGGTGGCCCTGAGCGGGAGCGAGAGCCGTGGTCCGATTGTTCTCGGAACCCGGGGGGGGATGACCTCTATCCCGCTCACGGGTGCGAGCCTGCGGGGGAGCGTGAGGGGAGGGGCACTGGAGCTTCGCGGCTCCTCCTCCACGGCCCGGTTGACGGAGACGATCACACTGTCGGAGGGTTCCCCTTTCGCATCAATCAGTGTAAGAATGGAAATGGCGGCGGAGATGTCTGTGAGCGGGCTCATGTCCACATACGCGTTTGCCCCCGACGGCAGAGACTCCAGGGAGTACGGGCCGGTCGATTTTGTCTTCACGCCGCAGCTCAGACCCGCTCCCGATGAAGTCATCGCCGATCATGTCTTCCGTTCCCCTGCGTTCATACTCCAGGAAGGCGGCCTCGCTGCGGCGGTGGTGCCGGATCTCCGGTCGATCGACGGAAAGGAGAGGTCCATCCGGTCGGGAGGGGACCTGCAGGTGGCGGCGGACCGCCGGCCGTTTATTTCATTCGGCCTGATGAACTGGGAGCGGAAAAAAGAGCATGTCTTCTATGCTCACGCCGACACGATGCTCTCGCGCGTCGGGCCGGGGAACCTGACATATGCGTTCTTTCTCTATGTCAATGCGTCCGCCCCTCCGCGCGGTGCGTTCCGCGACGTCGTACGGTTTCAGTGGTCGGAATACGGGCATTCCAACTTCCTCGGCGCGGTGTCCCCGCAGTCCATGCCCTTCGCTGCCTACATACACAAGTCGTGGTACGAGTTCCTTCCGTCCGTTGCGCTCGACACAGCGTACCGCGGGGTGCCCGTGACACTCCTTCGCCAGGGCCGGCTTGCGTGGAGCAACCACCTCCCCCCTGCCGCCGACAACGACTGCTGGTTCAACGTCTGGTTCAATGCGCTCCGCACGGCCTACGGCATGCATCTCTACGGCACAGCCGCGGGTGACACACTCCTGGTGCAACGTTCGGAGCGGGTGCTGAACCTCGCGCTTCTTGCGCCGCGCGGAGAGGGGCTCGCGCCGACGATTTTCTACATCGACAGCGCGGGCGGGCACTGGGTGGCGGATCACGGATGGGGGGGGATAGACAGCGGGAAACGGCTCCCGATGTTCCATAATGCCTTCACCGCGACCTGGATGCTTGCCTGGGCTGATCTGGTCCCCGCACGCCGGACCGCCATCCTTGACTTTACGACGGGAATCGCCCGTTTCCTGATCGCTCACCAGGAGACCACAGGCGTGATCCCCTCATGGTATGATGCCGCCACGGGTGAGCCTTCCCCGGTGCTCAGAGATGAGAATGCAGAAACGGCTGGAGCAGCCCTGTTCCTCTCCCGCTACGCGGAGGCGACCGGCGACACCTCCTCACGCCGGGCTGCCGAAGACGCGATGGGTTACATTCTGACTTCGGTGGTTCCGGACCGCAAGTGGTATGATTTTGAGACTTTCTTTTCCTGTTCGGCAAAGCCCATCGGATTTTTCGATACTGTGACAGGGCAGTATCCGCAGAATACGCTCTCCATGGATATGGCGGCCGAAGCATGCGCCAGCCTCTTCTCACTGACAGGGAAGAAGGAATACGTCGACCGGGGGAGCGCAATACTTGACTATCTCTGCCTCTACCAGCAGGTCTGGAGTCCCCGGTGGCTTTCACGCGAGCTCTTTGGCGGCTTCGGCGTGCAGAACACGGATGCCGAGTGGAGCGACGCGCGGCAGGCGTATTTCGCGATGACGCTCATGAGATACTATGCGCTGACCGGAAAGAGGGAGTATTTCGAGAGGGGGGTCGCCGCACTCCGGGCCATGTTCTCGCTCTTCGAGTCAGCGGACTCCCCGCGTACCGCGGAGAACTACGGCCACAGCGGAGGGGACACTCCCGCCGGGGTGACGGGACTTCACTGGGGGACGGGGAGTGCCGTAGTCTCCGTGCACCTCGTCACCGCACTTTACGGCGACGCGTATGTCAATGTCCGTGAAGGCTGGGGTGCTGGGATCGACGGTTGCAGGATCCCCTCGGTGCACGCCGGGGATGGTGTCATACGCTTCGCAGTGCTCGACAACGTCGGTGTGCACCGGACGGTTCACGTGAAATTCGGCTCCATCCCGGACCGGAGTTATTCCGTCATCGTCAATGACCGTCCGCTGGGACGGTTCACTCCGGGCGAGCTCGAGCGGGGAATTGATGTCCCTGTGTGAATCACACGCGATGAATGAACGAGGTGGACATTGATCCTCCGCATATTCTCTTCACTGGCCGTGGCACTCACGCTGCTCCAGTCGGTCGCATCGGGACAAACTGTCCCGCCTGCATTCGGGGGGGCCGCTCTCACACATGATACGGCGGGATCGCGCCTGTTCGCGGCCGTGTTCATAGTCCGGGGGAGCGTCTCGGGAAGTGCCACCGGCGGATACGGCGTCTATGTCAGGGGCGAACGGGACACCGACTGGACCCGCATTTCGAGGTCGTCGATGCTGACGTTCGGCCTCGCGCTCTTTGACAACGGGAGGACGAGAAGATACTACGTCGCCGCCGGGAACGGCGTCCACAGGTCTACGGACGGGGGGGTGACATGGAGGATACTCACGTCATGGCGGACCGAAGAAATCCTCTGTGTCGTCCCGGACCCGGTTGACTCATCGGTCATATATGCGGCGACCCCGTTCGGCGTTTTCAAGACAACCGATGACGGGACAACCTGGGAGAGGAAGATGGAGGGGATCCCGACCTGGTTTATCCAGCGGATTGTGATGGACGTTCGCGACAGGCGGACGCTGTACGCGGCGACGGAGACGGACGTCTTCAAGAGCAACGATGCTGGGGAACACTGGCATGGGATGGGGACCGGGGCCGGGCAGGTTCTCGCGCTGCTCCAGGTTCCCGGGCATCCGGACGTGATGATCGCCGCGGGGGAACTGAAGGGGGTCAGGCGGACTTCTGACGGGGGGAAGACCTGGTCCCCTGTGCGTGGTCTCGATTCCTCGACCGTTTACACGTTTCGCGCATCGCGAACGGGGGCGGACATATATGCCGCAGGGTGGAAGACGGGGATCTGGCGGAGCACCGACGAAGGGGTCTCGTGGCAACAGGTCTGGTCCGCACCGGGGATCGAGGCGATCTATTCCCTCTTTGTCTATCCCGGAGATCCGGACCACGTGCTCGCGGGGACCGTCGGACAGGGGATCATGGAATCGCTCGACAGGGGGGCCACGTGGCGATACGCGGGGATGAACGGCGCGCAGGTGAAACAGATCGAACTCTACCCATAAATCATAGAATGACAATGAGATACCGACTGACATTCTTGGTCATGATGTTCCTCGTTGCGCTTCCCCCGCCCCGGCTGGCGGGCCAGGTCCCGGCTCAGAAGACTTCAGTGTTCGCCCCGGTGACCGCGACGCGCCTTTTTGTCGTGGGAGCAGCCAATCCTCAGACGGGTGTTTTCGTCCGGCAGCCGGGGGAAGATACTCTCTGGGGTCACACGGGGGCAAAGACAATCCGCGCATTCGGTGTCGCACTGGCCCCCGGGTCGAAAGGGCGTGTGATATACATCGCCGCGGGGAACGGCGTGCATCTCTCGCGCGACGGGGGGATCACATGGAAGATAACGACCGGCTGGAAAATAACAGAGGTCATGTGCGTTGTCCCTGATCCCTCCGATACGAACACTGTCTATTGCTCCACCCCGTACGGCATATTCAAGACGACCGACGGCTGCTCCACATGGCAGGAAATGAACAACGGGCTGACCTCGTATTTCACCCCCTCCCTCATCGAGGGAAAAGAGGGGCGCCTCTATTGCGTCACGGAGGACGGACTGTTTTCCAGCGGCGACGGCGC
>PMND01000044.1 GCA_003161955.1 Ignavibacteriota bacterium
GCCGGCAACAGGTCGTATAGTGACGCGAGCGTCCGGTTCCCGTTGATCCCCAGCCTGGCATCGGGATGGCGGGCATCATCGAGGAGCTGGTATTCGAGCCCTTTTGCGGACCCGGGAGTCTTCGGCTGCTGCTCGGTGACGAAGTACTTGATGCCGCTGTTTGCGCCTGCCGTCAACCTGAAATCCACGAGGAGCTCAAAGCTTCCATACTGTTCCACCGTGACGATGTCGCCTCCGAACGCCGCCTCGGCTCCGCCGGAGGCCTGTACCATCAGAACCCCGTCCTTCACTTCCCATCCCTTTTTCGGAAGCGAATCAAGGTACGCGCCGCGCCACCCGTTCATTGTCCTGCCGTCGAACAGAAGCTTCCACCCTGCCTCTTTCTCTTCCCGGCTCAGCGTATTCGGCGCCGGGCCGGCGTCCTTTCTCTGCTGACACATTGTCCCGCCGATTCGCGCAAAAACAATCAGCAAGAAGATACAGAGCAGGCGGGCAGGAGCGGGATTCGACGATTTCATGCATTCGCCTCAGGGTGGAGAATCGGACGGGGGACTGTGAATGAACCCGATCCAACCTACAGAATCAGGCGCAGAGACGCAAGACGTATTCAGAATCAGCGGGAAAAACTGGACGCAGGCGCCGTGTCTACCAACCGAGCCGCTTGCGGGACTCTCCGCGCGGGAATGCCGACCGGCGGAATGGATGGCCTTCCGTTGTGAAGACGATGTCGCGGAAGGCAAACCCCGGAACGTCCGCGAACGTGAGGTAGAAATACTTGAGCGTTTCCGCAAAGAAGAACGAGGGCATCTCGTCGGCCCGGGTCTTCGTGCGGACATCAGCGATACAGGAAAATGCTTCCGCGGTGCGGCAGTACCGGAGCAGATCGGCGAACATCTTCCAGGACATATCACGATAGTGGCGATCGCCCGTCGCCTGAAAGAGGTAATAGGCCGACTCGATGATCTCCGGGTTGAGGGAATACGCGGGAGCGATTATCGAGTCTTTCCGGAAGTCATAGACCATCGGCTCAAGGCCGTGGGCGTCCCACAACCGTTCCCACGAGGTCTCGAGGCGCACCGCGCGGGGGAGGTCACCGGCAAGCGTGAGCACCGCCGGGAAATAGGCGTCCCAGAGCGTCACCACGCTGGACCTGGACTCCCCCGTCCGGGCGTCCACATGTCCGTACCATAACCTCCCTGTCGATGTGTCAGGGATGTACCGCTGGATCGCCGCAATGCTCGTGTCCCACATCCGCTTCAGGTCCGGATCGCCGAACAACACCCATCCTTTGAGAAGGTATTCGTAGTAAGAATCGATGCACGCGCCGATGTGGCTGTCCCTGTCAAGCCATACCCCGCGCTGAACATCAATGTCCTGCGCGACGAGCCCGGTGGGGAACCTCCGGTCGTAGAGCGCCCGCGACGCCCGTTTCGCCGTCTGATAATATTCAGGGTTCCCTGTAAACATGCTCAGGATCCCCATCTCAAGGAGACTGGATCCCCCTTCGGCGACGTTGACTGTGTCGCCGTGAGACTCCCCGGTCTTGAGGTTGACGTAGTAGCGGGGGATTCCGGTGCACGTCCTGAACGCGGGAAGGAGCCTCCTCCCGAAATCTTCCGCCTTCGCCAGGACCGCGGGATTCCCCGAGAGATGATACATGCAGAGCAACCCGCCAAGAATTCGAATATCCACCTCGAACGTCTTGACGGCGATGTCCCCGTCAAAGCGTATGCTGTCGGCGACAAACCGCTCGACGCGGCCGGCCTCGCTGTCACGTCCCATGAGCTTGAGCGTGCTGTAGGCATCGATCATCGAGATCCCCAGCCGCTCCGCATACCAGTTCGTCCCCTTTTTTGAGAGCGGACGGAAGTCATCATACCCCCAGGCATAGCGTACGTAGGCGTTCCACGACCGGAGCGTCTCCCCCCTGATGGAGTCCGCCGGCGAACGTGCGGGGAGGGTTGACTGCGCGAAGGGGGCGGGATGGACTGCAAGAAGGAGCAGGACGATGAGCGGGACACTCGCCTGTCCCCCCTGTCCAATCGGGGTGAGTGAGACCGGGATTCTGATCAGCGTCAGTATGAATCGTCGAAGGCTCATAGAGCTCTCTCTCTTAATGAACCGCTCGCAATGACCGTTAATTAATGGAACATCGCATTGTAAGTTTGCACAACATGGGTGTAGCCAGGCGACGTTACGGGTCACCTCAGCGGGATCCTCACGCAGTAAAATCCTGTCTTCTCTTTCGCGGACATCCGCCACCGGGAGAGGATCGCAGGGATCAGGAACGATTCCCCCTTCGCGAATTCCTCCGACCTCCATTCGCCGTCCTCCTCCCACTGCACGATGAGGGATCCCCCGGTGATCAGGATGACGGCGGGTCCGCCTCCGGAGTCAAACATCGCATCAAAGCCCGGGTCTTTCTGAAAGGCGGTGATCTCAAACTCCTCGGCGCCTGTATGATAGACGACGCCGTCGGCTTTCTGTTCCCGGTTGATGATCGGGTATTCGGCAAAACGGTATGTCAGGATTTCCAGCAGCGTCCCGACATCTTTGAATTTCCCCGTGAGCCCGGCCCTCACCACGTTATCGGAATTGGCCATGCACTCGACGATGTTTCCCCTGATATAGGCGTGCGGGACGCCCGCATCCGTAAAAATCGCCTGGCCGCTCTTGAGTTGAATCAGATTGAAAAAGAGGAACGAGAAGAGCCCGACATCGGCCCCGTACAGCCCGTACTGCTCGACGAAGAGGACTTCATCCGGCGCCGGATTCCTTTTTCCCGACAGCCTATCGACGATCGCCGCAATAACCGGCATGAGCTCCCCCTCGTCCGCGGCGCGCCTCATGATCGCGCCATAAAGGAGCTTCAGATTCGCGATGAGCTCGGAATCACTCCCTGCCTCCCGGACTCTCCCGAGGAGACCATTCCCGGCAATATCGTCCAGTTCCGGAAAACGATGAAGGGCGGCGACGATCTCATCCGCGGGGCGGAACCCGGCGATTGCCGTCAACGAGTCGAGCGCTATCGCGATCTCCGGTTTGTGGTTGTCGTCAGGATAATGTGACGGATCCGTCGAATGCAGCCGCCTGGCCTGCTCCCGATTCGGATGAGTCTGGACCGAGAGCGCGCGTGCCGCGGAGAGAATCTTCAGAAGAAAGGGGAACTTGTTGTCAAATCTGTGTGCAACATCTTCCCCGAGGATTTCCAGCGGGAACTCCTCGATGACACTGTTCAGGGGGGACACACGTCCCCGGACCACAATATCGGAAGGCGCGGACGGGTGCGCTCCAATCCACAACTCGGCGTACGGGAGGTCGGGCACAACGGGAGATCCCGTAAAGTGCGGGATGAATGCCTTGTCGTTTTTCGTCCCCCAGTCGTAGTGCTGTGTCTTATTCAGGAGCCTGAACGGTCTGTGAAATATCCTGTTCGACGTTTCCATATTTATCGGATCAGAAGCAGTCGTTTCGTCGCCACAAAGCTTCCCGCCTTCAGCCGGTAGAAATAGACACCGCTCGCAAGGGAGGCCCCGTCGAACCGGGCTTCCTGGTATCCCGCCTGTTGCGGACCGTCGACAAGTGTCGCCACACGCTCCCCCAGCATGTTAAAGACGCTGAGATTGACGCGCGATGCCCCGGGCAGGGCGTACCGGATCACCGTCGTCGGATTGAAAGGATTCGGATAATTTTGCGCCAGCTCATACCGCGACGGGAAGGCATTCCCCTGATCCCCGACCGAGGTGGTTCCGAACATGATCGCAGCCCCGATGGCCTTCTTTCCAGCCCCGTCCGTCGGGAAGTTTGCGTTCGTCGTGGCAAAAGGAAATGTCTTCACCCAGAGACCCGAGGCGCCGTTCCGGTTCGTGTAATGAGTCTCGATCCGGTT
>PMND01000023.1 GCA_003161955.1 Ignavibacteriota bacterium
GCGTGATTGTTAATATACGTCCACGATATGAACCCACCCTGCGACTAATCCAAGCCCCAGCTCCACGTCGTCAAAATACTGCTGTGCACCTTCCGTCCATGCATCGTCGAACCCCCGGGTGATCGCCGTGCTTTCGAGAGGGACCCAGATGGTCTCCCTCCCCGACTTCGATCTTCTCAAAACGTACCGCTTGGGGTTGGAGGAGACATGATCGCCGAATTGCGGGCTGACGCCCGTGTCGAAGAGGAGGAATATGTGCGATTTCTCCGGGCTCGCGGGGGGGACGACATCGACAAACGCCGTCGAGATCCCCATGCTACTCAGGAGCGAGGCGAAGAGGACCGTCATGTCGGTGCAATCGCCGGTCCGGCTCCTGAGTGTCTCGGTGCTGTATTGCACGAATTCCGTCAGGTGCTTCGGGTCGCTGACGTAGACGAGTGTCCCCGTAAACGCATCACAGAGCATCTTCGCCCGGCGGAGGGATCCCAGCTCGGCGGGGACCCCCGACAGGGAATCCCTGTTCTTTACCATGATCTCCCGTGCAGTCCTGATGACGTCAGGATCGTCCGGCGTCACAAAGTAGCGGAGTGCACCGGGGCTGCCGTCCCAGTCGTTCCGGCCGTGTATGAGGACGCGCGCGCGCGCGTGGTCGTCGTAGTCGTTCTCGAGCGCCGCACGTACGCTGACAGTGCCGTCACGGATCGTGATCGCGGGAACGCCCTTCACCCTGTCGTTGAACACGG
The DNA here is from genome assembly GCA_003161955.1 of Ignavibacteriota bacterium. Classification (GTDB taxonomy): domain Bacteria; phylum Bacteroidota; class Ignavibacteria; order UBA10030; family UBA6906; genus Fen-1273. The sequence continues at coordinate 744 of PMND01000023.1, forward strand.
CCGTGAACGGGAGATCGACGGATTCGCCGGGCTGTATGATCAAAGGCTGCGACTCCGTCGGCCCGTCCATCAGCTTCTCGAGGAAGAATGACGCCCGTGCCTGTACCGGTTTTCCGGAGGTGTTCCGTACACGGACATTCCCGATGGGGCGGTACGCCAGGGACTGATAGGCAGAAGGGTAGATCCCTCCCAGCATCTCCACCCCTTCGATCCGGATGAGGCTTTCCCGCGCGCCCCCGAGTACCGCCCTGATCGAGATCGATACCCTGTCTCCCGAGAAAGGACTCATACCGAGGTCTTTTATTCCCGAGGGATCAAACGACGAGACGCTGACAGAACCCTTCCGGTCGGACTGGTTGGTGAACCGGACGTATGACGCGTCCGCTTCAAGGAAGAGATACGCCCATCCGACGCCTATACCGCAGGCGTTGATGAAAGGGATCTCGCCGCCGTCCGAGTACAATCCGCCGCGCAACGCAATGTTGAGACCGGGAATCCATTCGATGCCCAGCGATCCGCGATTGTCGGTGCTCCCCCCCGCGGCAATTGTGAGCGACGGGGCGGCATTCCATGCAGCGCAAAGTTCCAGGTACCGCTCACGGGGGAGTGTGTAGGAATCGAACGTGGACGGGATTCCGCTCCCATTGACACGGAAAAGGCCCCTCCCGAGAGCCGACAGTGCGATGTTCTCCGCGGGTTTCCAGAGAGCGCCGATGTCCGTGAACCATGTCGAACGGTTGAATTCCTGCTGTGCCGGGAGGACGGCATTGAGGGAGTCACTGATCTTCTGCAGGCTGTATTCCGGGTCGGTGATCTTTTCCGTCTGCATCCTCTCCTGGATGCCGAATGAGAGCCGGTCCGTGATGCGGTACGCGTACGCCGCGGCCAGAGGCTCGCCGTAGGAGATCTGCCTCTCCGCAGTGAGGCTCAACCCTGCGATGGTGAAGCTCGACGGCTGAACGACGTCAAGCGACGTCCCCGGCGTGTACTGGAGCGCGAGAGCGTTGTTCCCGAAGAACCGTTTCCCGATGCCGAACCCGCTGAACACGAATCCCTCCCCGGATGTCGAAGTCGCACTGTACGTCGCGGTGTAGATGTCCCAGTCTTTTATCCCGACAATCCCCGCAGGATTGGCCGTGAACCCGCGGGCATCACGCACCAGAGCGCCGTAGGCGCCCAGTGCCGATGCGCGCGGGGAGAAGATTGCCTGTGCACAGGCTGTCGAACCTGTCATGCCGAGACTGCAGAGGAGCATGACAGAAGGGGACAATCGCATTATTGCAGCTGGACGTAGATGTTATGGACGGATGCGGCCTGTACCAGTATCCTGTCCTTTGGCACCCCGCCCAGCAGGCGATCAAACCTGTTGGCGATGATGAACGTGAACACAAAATTCCGCACCTGCGGCAGTAGCTGCAGTACGTGCGGGTCTATGACCGCCTTTCCCGTGTTGACAGCCGGTTGTAACTGCAAGACCGGCTTTGTCTTCCCTGTCACCGGGTTGAACGTGCTTATCACGATGACAATGTTCCCGTTGCCGCTCCAGCGCAGGTCAACCTGCTTCAGGCGGGAGAGAACGCTCCCCCCCGCCGGGGCCTGCACGATAAGATCCTCGGGCGTCTGGACTGAATCCTGGAACGGACTGAGCCTCGGGTCAGGTCCTGGATCATTCCAGTCGAACGAGGTTTTGGGCTTGAGCGAAGCCGGAGAGAGGGAAGCACGGTACATGTAGCCAAACGTCGTGTCGCGGCTCCCGATGTGGATCTTGTACGGGTACCGGACCATCGGGATCCCGCCCATTTGGAGGGGGGAAATCGCAGACGGCATCAGATCGATACCGTAGTACCCGACGACTTTGCCGTTCACGACCAGAGGCCTGTTGCGGTCACCGAAGTACGCGCTTGCATATGCCGTGGACAACGCCCCATGGCCATTGTCGTACTTCACTGTGTTCACAAGGAAGAGCCCGGAATACCCGGTCTGGTCTGTCGGAAGCACGCCCGTCGAATCGATCGGGCTGACGGTGATGTTCGTATCAGGGCTGCCGAGAACGACAACCAGAAGCGACCCCGCCGGTGATTCGATCGTTGGCTCAACGGTCAATGGCGAGGGCTTCTGGCATCCGGCCTGACATGCGAACACGAGACAGACGAGTATGACGAGCTTCTTCATTTAATCCCTTAGGACAGTAACCCGGATTATGAGATAATGAGCCGAATTCTGTCCTGAATTTCAACCGCGAAATAAATAGTCGGGCCCCCGCCCGGGAGAGGTACGGGGGCCCGCCCGTTGAATCCGCACAGGTCAATAGACCCTGTACGGAATCCCCCACCAGCTTGCAGAATAAGGCAATGAATCATCGTACAGCGTTCCCCGCGTGACCGCATCCACACCGGCATTGAAGAACCCGGTGAAGAAATGGGAGAACCATGTTGCCTGATACACCCGCGTGAATGTGCCGTCTCCGTTCTGAGTCTGGGAGATGAGCGTCATGTGCTGCCGCCGGCCGGGCGCCAGGGCGTACCCGAACCCGAACCCGTAACGGAGCGCGACCAGATCCGTGTCGGCAGACGCGCTGACGACGGTGGCCTGAATGATGACCTTGTCTCCCCCTTTGAACTCCGGGCAGTCTTTCTTTTCGCCGCTATGGAACGGAAGCCATCTGTAGCGGAGATAGTATGCTATGGGATCGGTAATAGTCACGGTGTCCGTCGGCGTGAAGACCTGCACCTGCGTGATCGTGATCTGATTGTTCGCCGGAGGCGGATTGGTCCCCCCGTCGACAAGTGAAGTCGCGGACGGACGCCAGACTGCGGTGTCCAGAAGGTTCACTTTCCTCATGAGCAGGTTGCGGACAGCTTTGTCTGTGAACGGCTTCGAGATGATCGTATCGACGTTCCCTTCGGTTCCCTTGATCCTGAACGTCCCGGTGATCGTCTTCTCGATATGCGCCACGGCCATCGTGTCGCCCGGGAGTATCGTCGTCGTCACGGTCCTCGTTACACCGGATACAAACCGCGCCCAGCGGAGCGGAGTGACCGGCGCATCGACTTTTCCGAGCGAACCGTAGTCCGTCGGCTGCAGGGACTGGTCGGCAAATGTCGTCTGGTCGCTCTGGACGAACGGATCGGCGAGCGCCTGTGCCTGTATTTGCGCCATCTGGTTGAGATTGGCGGACGACCCATCCACGGGGCCTCCCTCGTGCTTCGTGCATCCCGCGATGAAGAGCCCGCCCAGTGCGAGCATTCCCCCTATCACCGCATTCGTCATCTTCATTGGTGCTTCCCCCCTTGTGTGTTAAACTCTGGTGAACGCGCCGGATGGTGTCGCCGTCCACATTCGTATCACATCAGCTGCAAGATGCATGCCACACATGGCCAGAGGCCAGTGTGTGTGAAAACATCAAAAACAGAATGCCTGCCGGGGTAAGTGTGCCGTGCGGACAGAAGGAAATGCGGGGTCTGCAGGGAGAAGTGCGGGGTCCGGGAGATTCANNGGCATCTTCAGCAAAAATCTTCCGGAGTCTATCCGGTGCACCTACTCCGTAAGTTTCCAAAGGCCCCGGTAGAAAGCCTCGCCGACCTGCTCGAGGTACCGGTGGTATTTCTGAGGGAGGTTCTTGCTCTTCGGTTTGAGCGCTCCCCGGTTCGATTCCCACGTCTGGGAAGGAGAGAGCCCCTCGGAAATATTAGAAAGGTAATCCTGGAATTTTTTCCGCACGCGCTCATTGACGGCCGGGTCCGCCGAGAGGGAGATCCGCCGGACGGACTTCTGGATGTCGAACGTGCATTCCGCGAATGCCTTCAGGCATTCACCCCTGAGGTATTCCGCCACTGTGCCCCGGTTGAGCCCACCCAGTTCGTCGGCTGTCTCGGTGACGGAGCTCCGTGTGAAACCCTTGTCCCGCAGTGATTCCAGAACCTGTTCTTCTACCGGCGCGGCTCCGCGGGCAGCGGCGGCAATTTCATCATTCAGGTCTTTGATGGTCACCATAGCCCGCCGCTCGGACCTGGCAAGGAGGACTCCCCGCGTCATCACGCTTTCAAGCTCCCGTATGTTCCCCGGCCAGCGGTAGTTCTGAAGTGCGTCCATGACGTTTCGCGAGACACGGACGCCTCCCCCTTCCCGGCGGAGGAAATGTTCGATCAACAGGGGAATGTCCGTCTGCCGCTCACGGAGCGGCGGGAGTGCAACCGTCAGGACATCCATGCGGTAATACAGGTCTTCCCGGAACTTCTTCTGACGGACCAGCTCCCGCAGATCGGAGTTCGTCGCGGCGACGACGCGGACATTGACGCGGAGCGTCTTCGTGCCGCCGACCCGCTCGAATTCCCCTTCCTGCAGCACGCGCAGGAGCTTGAGCTGGAAGCCTTCGGAGACTTCACCGATCTCGTCCAGGAATATGGTCCCACCGTCCGCAAGCTCGAACCGGCCGGGTTTGTCCCTGATAGCCCCTGTGAAGGCCCCTTTTTCGTGGCCGAAGAGCTCGGATTCCAGGAGCGATTCCGCGAGCGCGCCGCAGTTGACGGCCACGAACACCCCCCCGGCGCGCGGACTTCTCCTGTGAATTGCACGGGCGACGAGCTCTTTCCCCGTACCGCTTTCACCGAGCACAAGGACGGGCGCATCGCTCGGGGCGATTTTCGAAACAAATTCGATCGCCGCCGACATCGGTCCCCCTTTGCTGTAGACCATGGATTCGAACTCAGCCTGCTCCGTGACGGCCTCTTCCCCCGCCGGCTCGAAGACATCCATGTCGTCGGCTTTCGAGGAGAGCGTCCTGATCTCGGCTCTGTACTTGCGGAGCTCTTCCACGAGTTCCTCCGTCCGGTCACCCGGTCGTGACGCTTCCATTGTCACGAGCTCCTCCTCGAGCATGGCGACTCTGGCTTCCCGGTCGCGCAGTTTCTCGAGTATGCTCTGCTTCTCGGATTCCAGGCCTTCCACGTGACTCTTTGCCTTCCGCTGACGCCTGATGATCCCCGCCCCGCCGGCGACAAGGCAAAGCGCCACCGGCGTCACGAGGGGGAGCACGACAGCGGATGTCAGGAAGAGCCCGAATGAGACGACCGTGAGAAGGAGGGGAATGCCGATCAGCGTCCACCGGTTGAACGGCGTCCGGAGCGCCAGAGCGCCGGCACCGCTGATCAGGCCCGCGCAGAGCGAGAGGAGGAGCGTGATCCATAACGGGGGGCGGACGATAAACCGGTCTCCAAGTATGTTGTCGATCAGGGATGCGTGGAGCAATACCGCAGGGAGGTGAGGATCGACAGGCGTCGGGATGAAGACGCTCCTCCCCTCGGCGATGAGTCCGATCAGCACGATCTTTCCGCGAAGGGCGGCGACAGGGAGTGAAGGGGGCCGGTCCGCCCGGAGCGCGTCGTATGACCGGAGGACCTCAAGGAACGGATACGCGGTGAAGGAGCTTATTCCCCCGGGGAAGTTGACGGTGGCGTTCCCCGCTGATGTGGATGTACATTCATAGTTTCCGGCAGATGTTCCGGATTCCCGGCGGAAAAGGATGCTCCTCCCCCGGCACACGACGCCGCTCCGCGCAGCGCCGAGATAGACCCTCGCCAGCTCGAGGCCGAATGCAGGCACGCGGGCACTTCCGTACCCGAGGAAGAGATCGATGTCATTGTCCACGCCGATGTTGACGTGCCCGATACCGGCGACGGATCCCCGGAGCGTTGCGAAGGGGAGGTGGGGGCCGCCGCCGGAGCTGACCTCTTCCAGGACAGCGGGATAGTCGAACAGCCCGGCGGGGAGCGTATCGCGCCCGGCCGCCCGGCCGGGAGAGGCCACGGTATCAAAATACGATGTGAGGACGACGTTCCCCGAAAGTGCGCACATGCGGGCGAGGAGGTCGTCATATTCGGGATATTCCGGGTTCGGGTCCTCGAAGAACGCTTCGATGCCGACCGCCCGCACCTGCAGGTCGCTGAGGGCCTTCAGCATCAGTCCGTAGAAATTCCGCCGGACAGGCCAGTGAACCGACCTGATTGCCTCCTGGTCGATGTATATCACCGCAATGCCCGTGTCGGCCTGCCTGGACCCCCGCACGTCGTACCGGATGTGCGTGATCTGGTCTTCGACGCGCTCGAGCGGGGAGCGGAGGAGGACCAGCACGGCGAACGCCGCCAGGACTACGCTTCCGATATAGATCCACTCACGCCGGGTCATTGCCGTCCGAGCCATTGTTCGGGGTTCTGTTTTTCCTTCCCCTTCCATATCTCGAAATGGAGGCGGGGGCCGTTCAGCGCTTCCCCGGTGTACCCTATCACGTCCCCTTCTTTGACCTTTGCCCCTTCCGCTCCGCTGATTTCCGCCAGGTGCGTGTAGACGGTGTAGTAGCCGCCGTTATGCGAGATGATCACGAGGTTTCCGTAGGAAGGGAGCCAGAGGATCTTGGAGATCTGACCGTCGGCCACCGTGTTGACGGGTGAGCCGACACCGGTTGCGATGTCGATCCCCGTATTCTGCGTGATTGTCTTCAATGTCGGGTGGGTCTGATTTCCGAAATGCGCCACGACTTTCCCTCCGCCGACAGGCCACCGGAGTTTCCCTTTCCGGGTGTCGAGGCTCCCCCCCGCGGGAACCGGCACAGGCACGCGCCCCCTGCGCGCCGCTTCGGCTTCGTGCTCCTTCTTTATCCGATCGGCCTCAATCAATTCCGCGATCATCCCTTCCAGCTCTTTCGCCGCCCTCAGCTGCCGTTCGATCTCACGCTGGGCGAACTTCTTGTCTTTCCTTATCCGGGTGAGCGCGTCCCTGCGGTCGGCCGCGAGCGAGGCAAGCTGTTCATCTTCCGCCCCTTTTTCCGCAAGAAGGCGCTGTTCCTCGCTGAGCTGGATGTGGAGCTGTGCCTGCGTGTCTTCCACCTGTTTCCGCTTTGCCGCGATCCCCTGGGCATCCCGCCGCCGCTGGCTGGTGAACCGCTTGAGATACTGATTCCGGATGTAGACCTGATTGATGGAATGCGCTGAGATGAGCAATTCGAGGTCCGGCGTCCGTCCCCTTTTGTAAATCGAGACCACGTACGATGCGTACTGGCTCTTGAGGAACGAGAGCTGATACTCGAGCTTCTCCATTGCTTTGCGCGTGTCGTCGATCCGGCGGGTGAGGGTCCCTTCGTCCCCTTTCAGCCGGGTGATCAGGCGCCGGAGGAGAGTCGCCTTCTTCTCAAAGCTGTCGAGCAGGTCGAGCGTCGCTCGCTCGTTCTTTTGCTGGTTGCCGATTTTGCTTTCGAGCTCCCTGATCTGGACGCGTATCGCCTCGAGCTCGTTCTGACGCTTCCGTATTTCATCCTGGGGAAACGCCGGGAAGGGAATGGTAACGATGAGGAGAATCAGCAGAATGAGCCGCGGGCGGGGGGACACGCAGGTCACCGTGAGGATGAATGGGCACCGGCGGGAACGGTATAGACGAATGATAGGTCCCCCGCGTTCAGATCGAGCGTCGAGTAGTGTATGGAGAGCCGCCTCCCTTCACCGGGGAAGCTTACGGTGATGTGCCGGGGAGCGCACAGGTCCTCCCGCCGGACCATCTGTGAGGATTCCGCTTCCAGGAGCAGATCCCCCCCGGGAGCGTGCACTTCGTATCTGACGACGAGATCGTATTCGGGATCGATCCAGAATGAGTGGGTCCGGCCGCCGATCTGGTAGACGAGGAGGTATTTGCCGTCGTCCACCGTATAGCGCGCGGGGAGGGCGTCCGGGAGGACAAAGCCGCCGGTGAATGCATCCATGATCTGGTCGAACGTAAGATCCATGGGTATGACGGACCGTATGGCGGCGGGACCCGGGACGCCGGATATCACCCGGTTGTCGAGCCCGCTGTACATGACGAACTTTTCGCGGCTCAGGAAAAGGAACCCCGCGCCGATGCCGAAAGGTCCCTCGAATGTCATCAGGAGCGAATCGGGCTTCTTCAGAGAGAGGTCGAAGAATGCGGAACCCGCGCGCTCGGGGCTTTCGAACGATACGCTCCCCCTTCCCGCGATGCTGGCGAGCCCGGCCTCCCGCTGCTTCACCCTCCCGGCAATCACTCCGGCGGACGTGGTGCTCACATCGGTCGTCACGGCGGCCGTGCGCGGTGAGCAGGAATACATCGCCGTCCCGATCCCGAGCAGAAGACCAAGACGAAGCGCATTCCCTGTCATAGCGACCTGCGCGTTATCTTGTCGCGGAGCTGGGTGTTGGACCCGTCAAGCTTCAGGGCCTCGTTCCAGTGTTCAAGCGCCCGGTCCATATCGTTCAGCTTGAAGTAGATGTCTCCCATGTGCTCGTGGACGACCGCGCTCACCTCACCCTTGTTGATCGCCTTCTTCACAAACGATTCGGCGTCCCGGTACCGGCCGAGGCGGAAATAGATCCACCCGATCGTGTCGAGATAGGAGGGATTATCGGGCGCCACTTCAAGGGCCTTCCTCGCCATGCCGAGCGCACGCTCAAGCTGGAGGCCGCGTTCGGAGAGACTGTAGGCGTAGTTGTTCAGCGCAAGGGAAAATTCGGGGTTGATCCGGAGCGCTTCTTCATACAGGCTGTCGCTGTCGTCGGTCCTCTTCATGCTGTCGTAGACGAGCGCGAGCTGGGCGATGGCCTCCGTGTCGCGGGGACTGATCTGGCGCGCCTTTTCGAGGACGCGCGCGGCATCGGGGTTTCTTCCGACGCGGCTGTAGGCGACGCCCAGGAAGAAATTCACACGGAAGTCTTCGGGGACGGCCTTCTCCGCGGACTCAAGGATGCCGACGGAATGCTGGAAGTCGTTTTTCGTCAGGTAGACGGATGAGAGGAAGACCCATCCGTCGGCGTTCCAGCTCGCCAGCTCTGTGACCCGGCGAAAGCTCTTCACCGCCAGAGAATCGTCCCTCCTGACCGATGCTATCCCGCCCAGGAACCAGTACGGGCGCCAGTCCTTCGGGTTGGCTTCCCGTATCTTCTCAAATATCTTCTGGGTAAGAGGGACGAGGGTCGTGTCCTTCTCCATCTGCCCGTAGTAGAGCTCCCCGATGTGGACTTTGACGTCGACCGACACCGTATCTTTCCTGAGTATCGGGTCAAAGAGCTCTGCCGCATGTGCGTAGTCTTTTTTGAGCAGCCAGACGCCGGCGATCTCGGCCTGATATCCGAGGTTGTCGGGGTCCATGTCCCGGAGATTGGTGTAGACCGCAAGTGCATCGTCGAGGTTCCCGGCACGAACCTCTGTCTGGGCGAGCGTGCGCCGCAACTCTCTGTTCCCCGGATCCAGATCCACCATCAGTCTGAGAGCCGCAGCGGCACGCTGGGGATGCCCCAGTTTGTTGCAAAGGTCGGCGGTCTGCAGGAGCACGTCCCATTCAGGTCCGAACCGGACGGTGAAACGCTCGTACGTTTCGAGTGCCTTGAGCGGTTTTCGCACCTGGTAGACCCGCGCGAGGTTGTACCACGCTTCGACGTTGGAGGAATCCTGCGCGATGATCTGTTCGTACTGCGCCGCCGCGCCGTCGAGATCATAGGCCGTGGCGGAAATATCGGCAAGGAGTTTCCTGTATTCGATCTTCCCGGGGGCGATACGGACCGCTTCGCGGGCGGCATCGATGGCAAGGGCGGGTTTGTTCAGCGCCGAGTAGCATTTCGCGAGGGCGAAGTACATAGCGTGGTTCGTGTCCGCCCGGAGCGCTTCCTGGTATTCGAGAGCAGCGTCGGCGTACTCTCCCTTCACTTCATACACCGAGCCCGCAATGAAGTGCGACAACGCCACTTCACGCCGGAAGTCCATCTGGGCGGTTTCGGCCGCAGTGGCCCGGGGGGCAACCGCCGCCTTCTCCCCCGTTCCGCACCCCAGAACGCACACGGTGACTGCTCCGGCCAGAAGGAGGGTCGCCGTACCTCTGCACCCGCGTTTAGTCTCCACTCCACACCCTTCCATTATCAGAAAAATATACCGTTTACCCGTCTGAATTACAAGCCGGCCTTGACACCGGAACGGGTTTTCGGTATTGTACACGATTCGTCTGCGGCGGAATTAACGACACTATGGCGGAAAAGATCGACATCGCTGTCGCCTGGGACTGGGCATATGACCGTGATTTCATCGCACTCATAGATGCGGAAAGCAGGAGGCGGGGCCTTCGCATGTCTGCTTTCGGCGCCGGTGAGGCTGCGGGAGCCGGGGCGGCATTGAAAAGCGGCACGATCCGCGTGGGGACATTCCTGGACCGGGCGGACCCTGACGAGGAACCGTTCGCCGTGCTCTCCGCGGCAATGGTCGCATCGGGAGCCAGATGCCTCAATCCCGCGGATGCGATGCAGAAGGCGGCCGATAAGGCGACGATGCACCTCGAGTTCCTTTCGCACGGAATAGCGGTCCCGTACACAATCATCATATCTCCGTACAGCCGTGAGCGGCAGGTGGAGCTGTCGCTTGAGCAGCTTGCCCGCCTTGGGCGCCCTTTCATCATCAAGCCGGCTAATACGACGGGAGGGGGGGCGGGTGTGATCACCGGAGCTGAAACGCTCAAGGATGTGATCGATTCGCGCAAGCATCACAAGGACGACAAGTATCTTCTTCAGGAAAGGGTCGTCCCGGCTGAACTGGCGGGCCGGAGGGCGTGGTTCAGAGTTTTCTTTGTTTGCGGGGTGATATTCCCATGCTGGTGGGACGATTTTACGCACATCTATTCCGAGCTCACAGAGGAAGAGATCGGGAGTTATTCCCTCTCCCCTCTTGTTACGATCACGCGGGATATCAGTGCCGTCTGCAGGCTGGATTTTTTCTCTACGGAGATCGCCATGACCCCGGCCGGAAGGTTTGTCACGGTCGATTACGTGAATGAAACATGCGATATGCGCCTCCAATCGCGTTATGCCGACGGCGTTCCGGACCGGCTGGCGCTCGCAATAAGCGGACTTCTGGCAGATGCCGCCTCGGGGAATGGACAACAGTAACCACTATATTAAAGAGGGGCTCAGGGGGAATATTTCGACAAGAATCTGAGGAATTGCCCCTAAACCCATGCGCCGGGGAAGCATTTTCGGTTGCGGCGCTTGACATTGTTTGACCGCTTTGATACATTACCGACACTTACCACCACACGTAAAGGAGAGTATCGATGAGTAACGACCCACAGAGTGTCCGTCACCTGAGCGTTTTCCTTATCCCGGCCACTTTTGCCCTGGGTCTGGCCGTGGTTGCGGTGGGGTGCGGATCTTCAGAGGAAGAGACCGAGAATTGGGAAACCACGCCGACGGTCTCCGATTCAACCTCTCACGAAGTGAAACTCGACAGCATGAAGACCGAGAGCCGGCGGATCAAGGACCAGGTGGACGCGCTCTCCGCTGAGAACAGGACCCTGACGGCGCGGAATGCAGAGCTCGAAACGAAATTGAATGAGGCGACCGCGGCGACAAAGGCACCCGCAGTCTCTTCCGCCCCGATCGGGGACGTCACCGGGGCGTACAATACGGCACTGGGCGAATTCAAGAGGAGGAATTTCCAGGAGGCGGTGAACCAGTTCGAGGCGATACTGAATTCCGGAACGGACAAGCTCGCACCCAACTGCCACTACTGGATCGGCGAGTCATGTTACGGAATGAAGAAGTACGACGACGCAATAAAGCAGTTCGAGACGGTGCTGGGCTACACGGGATCGGGGAAACGGCCGTATGCGCAACTCATGATCGGCAATTCCTACGCGGCGCTCGGCGACAAGGCGGCGGCGAAGGATGCTTATTCGAAGCTCGTCAGCAACTACCCCGAGAGCGCGCTTGTGGAGAAGGCGAAGGGAAAGCTCTCCCGGCTGCCGTGATCTTCCGTACGTAGTAATCAGATTTTCCCTCATGGCGTCCCGCCTCCGGCGGGACGCCGTTATTTCATCCCCGGTTTCTTATTTCATACCCGTCCCGCCAAAGGCGGGCGGGACCTCTCTATTTCATCCCGGCCAGAAATTCTTCCGCCGTACGGACGTCATCCTTGCTGCCGATATACAGGGGGACACGCTGGTGAAGCGATGCCGGCTTGATGTCCAGTATGCGCCTCCGCCCGTCTGAAGCCGCACCGCCAGCGTTCTCGACGATGAACGCGAGAGGGTTGTTCTCGTACATGAGACGGAGCTTCCCGTTCTGGTTCTTGCTGTCCCCCGGATAGCAGTAGATCCCCCCGTAAAGCATCGTGCGGTGCACGTCGGCCACGAGCGAGCCGATGTAGCGCGCGCTGTACGGGCGCCTCGTCGCCGGGTCCTCCTCCTTGAGCCACCGCATGTACCGCTGCATGTTCGGGTTCCAGCGGTCGAAATTCCCCTCGTTGGTGCTGTAGATCGTCCCGCTCCTCGGGATGCGTATGTTTTCGTGCGAGAGGATGAATTCGCCGACGCTCGGATCGAGCGTGAAGCCATGGACACCGTGTCCGGTGCAGTAGACGAACATCATGCTCGAACCGAACAGGAGATACCCGGCGGCGACCTGCCTGTGCCCGGGCTGCAGGACATCCTCGATCGTGCCCATGCCGGACTCGGTGACCCGCGCATAGACGGAGAAGATCGTCCCGATCGTCACGTTGGCATCGATGTTTCCCGAGCCGTCCAGAGGATCATAGATGAGGACGTAGCGGCCGTGCGGGTAGTCATCCGGGATCTGCAGGATATCCTCGTTCTCCTCGGACGCCATGACGCAGAGGTCCCCGCCGTGGTCCATCGCCTTGTAGATCGTCTGGTCCGCGAACTCGTCCAGCTTCTTGATCACGTCGCCGCTGATGTTCATCCTGTCGGTCTTGCCGAGTATGTTGACAAGGCCCGCTTTCGTGACCTCGCGCCATATGAGCTTGGCGGCAAGTGAGAGGTTGTGGAGGAGCGAGGTGAAGCTCCCGGTNNCGTCCATAGCATCCTCTTCACAAAGATTGTGGGGAAATGTGCCGGTGAACAGCGTGGCAGGGACATGTTCGCGAGGAGAACATGCCGGCGCCGGGTCACCGGCGGGGAATCTAAAGAACGGGGTCAAGAGTTGCAAGGAGCGGCGTCACATCGCCCGGGGAAGCTCCTGGTCCTTGTACTGGAGCTGGTAGAGGGTATAATACACGCCGCCGAGCGCCAGGAGCTGCTGGTGGGTTCCCATTTCCCGGATCTCCCCCTTGTGCATGACGATGATTTTCGTGGCGGACTGTATCGTGGAAAGGCGGTGGGCAATGACGATGGAGGTGCGTCCGAACAGGAGTTTCTTGATCGCCTCCTGAATGAGAAGCTCCGTCTCCGTGTCCACGCTGGAGGTGGCTTCGTCGAGCACGAGTATGCGCGGCTGGAAGGCCAGCGCGCGGGCGAACGATATGAGCTGTTTCTGGCCGACGGAGAGGGTCGACCCACGCTCTTTCACCTCGGCGTGGTACCCGCCCGGAAGCTGCTCGATGAACCTGCTCGCCCCGACCGTGCGCGCGGCAGCCCTCACGCGGTCATCGCTGATCCCGCTGTTCCCAAGGTTGATGTTTGTCGTGATGTCGCCCGAGAACAGAAACACATCCTGGAGCACGACGGCGATATGTCTGCGGAGGTCCGCCTGGGGGACTTTCCGGATGTCCACCCCGTCGATGAGTATCTCCCCCTTCTGGACGTCGTAGAGGCGGCTGAGGAGGCTGATGATCGTGGTCTTCCCCGCCCCCGTGTGCCCGACGAACGCCGCCGTCTCACCCGCGCGGATGGTGAACGAGACGTTCCTGAGGACCCACTCCGGCTCGCCCCCCCCCTCCGGCACATTGTACGCGAACCAGACGTTGCGGAATTCAATGTCGCCCCGNNGCCATGGCCGTCTGCATGATGTTGTATTTCTCGGAGAGGTCGCGTATGGGCCGCCAGAACATTTCGTTGAACTGCAGGAACGCCATCACGGTCCCGATCGTCACCCTGCCGCCGATCGTCTCCACTCCCGCGTACCAGATGATGAGTCCGACGGCAATCGCTCCGACAAGATCGACGCCCGGGTAGAAGAGCGCGTAGTAGAAAATCGATTTGATGTTCGCGTCCCGGTGGAGCCCGTTGATGCCGCGGAATTTCTCGTAGGAATGCTGTTCCCGGGAGAACACCTGGTCCACCATCATGCCCGTAATGTGCTCCTGCATGAAGGCATTGATCCGGGCGATCTGGATGCGGACTTCGCGGTATGCTTCGCGGGCCTTCCTCCGGAAAAGGAATGTGCCGTAAAAGAGGAGCGGGAGCACGCTGAGAGATATCAGCGCAAGCCGCCAGTTCATCGAGAACATGAAATAGAGGATCCCGATGATCGTGAACACGTCGCTGAACACCATCACGATGCCCGAGGAGAACATGTCGTTCAGCACCTCGACGTCGTTCGTCACCCGCGTGATAAGGCGCCCGATGGGGTTCCGGTCATAGAATCTCAGTCCGAGCTTCTGCAGGTAAGAGAAGATCTCCATCCGCAGGTCGAATATCGTCCGCTGGCCGATCCACTGCGTCAGGTAGGTGTTTACATACTGCAGCACGCCCCGCAGGATCATCACGACGAGGAACAGGAGCGTGGTGCGGAGGAGGCCGGAGGCGTCCTTCTGCGCAATGTTGACGTCGACCGCCACCTTGACGAAGTACGGGCGGACGGCCTCCATTGCGGAGACCACGATGCTGAGTCCGATCGCAGCCGCGACGTGCCACCCGTACGGCTTCAGGTAGCGGAGCATCCGGCGCATCAGGCGCGCGTCGTAGGCCTTGCCGAGTATCTCTTCTTCCTGCATGCTTTGTTTGGCTCGTGATCAG
>PMND01000004.1 GCA_003161955.1 Ignavibacteriota bacterium
TAGATCCCCCTGTTGATCCGTTCCAGCACTGAGCTTATTCTGTATCTGGCAATCCTGAACAGCATCGATTTTCTGGTCATGAGACCATATTCACACCGGATTCTCAGATACTCTTCCGCGGAGCGCAGCTCGTTCACCGTCGTTGCGCCGCCGCTGCTGAAATTGGCCATGATGGCGTCGATCTGGACAAACTGTACGTGACGGCTCATGAGCCGCATCATGAGCTCGAAATCGGCGGCATATTTGAACTCGAGCCGGAAGAGCCCGTGTTCATCGTAAATGTTCTTCGCGACGAAGTACGCCGGGTGCGCCACCACGTCCCGGTGGAGGAATTGATGATTGCGCGCAATCAACATCACTTCCTTCCCGTCCTCCATAACACGCAGGATCCCGTAGTACACGGCGTCTCCATGCTCCCGGTACGAACGGGCGACGAGCTCCACGGCTTCCGGCTCATACCAATCATCGCTGTTGATCAGGCCGATGATCCTCCCCTGTGCAAGGGCGATCCCCTTGTTCATCGCATCGTAGATTCCCCTGTCCTTTTCGCTCACCCATCGCAAGCGTCCCTTAAAACGGGGTTCGTACCGTTTGACAATTTCAAGTGTCGCATCAGTGGAAGCGCCGTCGATAATGAGATATTCGATCTGCGGATACGTTTGATTCAGTACGGACTCAATCGTTTTCCCGATGGTCCGCTCCGCATTGCGGCAGACCGTAATGATGCTCACGAGCGGTTTTCGCGGGTTGTCAACGTGCCGCCGGGACACCGGACCCCCTGTGCGGGTCTTTTTCATCCTGCGGTCGTTCTCCTGTTGAAAAAGAGCGAGTCCTCCTGAAGGACCCCCCCGGTATGCGGATCCGTTATCGACCCGAATGTGCCGCCGTAAGAGAATTGCCTGTCATGGAGAAACGCGTAGATGTCGTGAAACAGGGGCTGCCCCTCGTACAACTCCAGAAAGCTCGTTTCAATTACGAGCGTATCGATGAGAGGGAGGGTCCTCTCTGCTCCGGCGAGCACATGAAGCTCGTATCCCTGGACATCTATTTTCGCAAGGACGCCCGGACGCAACTTGATCTCCGGCACCACTCCATCCAGTGTACGGACCGTGATGGATTCCTCGACGCTGTGCTGCGTCGATGGGAAAGCATCACGGTGCGGCTTCCCCATGGCCAGAATCGAGGAACTCGGAGAAGCGTCATTGCGGTGCATCGTCATGACCGCGTCTTCCCTTCCCAGGGCGCAATGAAAGCACTGCATCGGCGCGAGTGAGGATGCATTGACACGAAGCTCCCTGAAACAGGACTCCAGCGGCTCAAAAGCGTATATCATTGCCCGGGGGAATATCAGCCGTATCATCGCCGCAAACTGCCCTGCGTTGGCCCCGATATCCAGCACCGTGGCAATATTCCGGTCCTGGAGCCAGCGGTACCGTCCCTGCGCGACATCATGGGCCACGCTCGGAAGATGCTCTATCTTGTATCCGGCAGTCGCAAGGAGTGAATTGATCCGACGATTGAGTGCTTTCACGTTTCTCTGACAAGAAGTTTCTCAAGCATAGAGCCGAGACGGTCGAACCCCACCGCATACTGTTCCACATCCCCCGCGGACACCAGCCTCAGCCGACGGAACAGGAAAACAGTCCCGGCAATGTTCAGAATCATGAGAACGATGATACGCAGCCGCTCATCCTGAATCATAAACATGCCAAGCCCGTTGAGGATCGTGAGGCCGAGTGCCAGTTTGATGACCTTCCCCCCCCAGTCCCGCGACGACACAGGCCTGCTCCCGAGAATCGACCACTGGTAGTACGCACACAGGCCCGTCGAGCTCAGCACTGCCGCACAGTACGCAGCAAGAGCCCCGTAGTACCCGCACGAGGGCACAAGCCCCGCGAACAGGAGAACGTTGACGGAGACGTTCACCGTCTGAAGTATGAATGTCTTGCCCGGGTGCCCTCTCACGGTCAGGAACTGGTACAGTGGAACGAACAGGAGCGTGAGCAGGTAACAGATCACGATGCACGCCACGCTTATCACCACCGGCCACAGGAGTTTCCCCAGCCATACGGAAATAACCGGCTTTGACAGGAACGCCGTGGCCACGATGACCGGAACGACGATAAGAATGAGCTTGTGCTGTACCTCCTCGATGATCCTCCGGGAATCCGCAGGATCCCGCTTGCCGGCGATGAGCGGCATGACCGGATACAGGAGGCGCTCCAGGATGCTCCACAGCAGGCTTTTGATCCGGAGGGCAATATCAAAATAGCCGACCTCCGTCAGTCCGACGTACCTGCTGATAAGGACCTTTGTCACCGGTTCGTACAGGAAGAACATGAGAACACTGGCATAGATGCTCCGCCCGTACGCAAAATGCTTTGATGCGACCGGGATGAACCGTCGCCACAATCCGGGGCACGACACATTCCCCCAGATCCGGAGCGCGAACCAGCCCAGCAGGAGCATTCCGGTGATCGACGACCCGAGAAGTATCCATCCGACAGTGGCCAGATCCGGCGCAATGAGGAGCGAACACAGAATCGCAATCTGCCTCACGACGCCGTTCGCCAGCTGCACTCCGTTGGTGATATACACTTTCTGCCGGGAATCGAGAACCGCGCTCGGCACCTGCGAGACCATCTGGAAGACATTCGTGAGCACGCATGCGGTATAGAACGATCTGACCGCGGGGGTGGTGACATTCGCGCTGAGATTCAGGAAACTCTGCAGCACAACGTCGCTGAATGCAAGACACAGACCCGCGACGAGAAGCGTGGCTCCTCCCATCACAATCAGCGTGACGACGATGTCGTAGTTGGACTCCTGCCTGTCCTTCTGCTCCGCCACGAATTTCAGGAGGGAAGTATTGAAGCCGAAATTGGTGATGATGCCGAGGCTGCCGATCGCAGTGACAAGCGCGTAGACGCCGTAGGTCTCGAGTCCCAGCGCGTTGATGAGCACAGGAACGATGACCAGAGACAATGAAATATTGATGATGACCTGGACAACCCCGGAAACCGCGTTGAGAAGGGAGAGGCGTTTCATCGGGGCATGACTGCTTTCCCCGGTTCAGAGACTGTGTCGATCTTCCTGATCGCGAGCATCACGCCGAGCACCATGCC
The DNA here is from genome assembly GCA_003161955.1 of Ignavibacteriota bacterium. Taxonomy (GTDB): domain Bacteria; phylum Bacteroidota; class Ignavibacteria; order UBA10030; family UBA6906; genus Fen-1273. The sequence goes on from PMND01000004.1 coordinate 3,126, forward strand.
GAGCATGACGATAAGCTGACCCCAGAGCCATGCATCGGTGAACAGCATGGAGACCGTGCAATACACGACGGCGATCGCCGCGACAAGCGCATATCTCTTCCCATCCTCTCCGCGGGCCAGAGTGATTGATGTGAACGCACGCCGCACGGCCGACGTCAGAAAAAAGAGGAAGCCCGCAAACCCGATCAGGCCGGTCTCCGTCAGCACGGCGAGATGGGTCTGGTGCGGCGTCCGCTCGTCGACGAACTCCTCATACAGCACCCTGGGAATCGTGTAGTACTGACG
>PMND01000153.1 GCA_003161955.1 Ignavibacteriota bacterium
ATCACGCAGACGAGTCTCGCCGCAGGGGCAAACCCCCAGGCGCTCGTCGACGACACGATGATCCCCGCCATGAATGAAGTCGGCCGGCGCTACGAGGCGAACGAATACTTCGTCCCGGAACTCCTGATCGCGGCCAGGGCAATGAAGGCGTCGCTGGAATTGATCCGGCCGCTCCTTTCCGCCCGTGGTGCGGAACCCGTCGGGAGGGTGGTGATCGGGACAGTCCAGGGGGACCTGCACGACATCGGAAAAAATCTGGTCGGCGCCATGCTGGAGGGAGCCGGGTTCGAAGTGATCGACCTGGGCGTCGACGTTTCTCCCGAGAAGTTCATGAATGCGGCAAAGGAGAAGAATGCCACGCTGATCGCGCTTTCGGCGCTCCTCACAACGACGATGCACTCGATGAAAGCGGTCATGGAGAAACTGAAGGAATCGGGGATGCGCGGCAAGGTGAAGGTGATGATCGGCGGTGCGCCGGTCACGCAGAAATACGCCGACGAAATCGGCGCGGACGGCTACAGCAGCAACGCAAACGCCGCCGTCGCCCTGGCGCGAAAGCTCGTCGCGGCCTGAGGAAATATGCACCCCCTGTTCAAATCCCTCCTGGCACAGAAACCCGTCCTCACCGACGGCGCATGGGGGACCGAGCTCCAAAAGCTCGGTCTCCTTCCCGGCGCGCATCCCGATTTCTGGAACCTGTCCCATCCCGGGCAGGTCAGTGAAGTCGCCTCCCGGTACGTGGAGGCAGGGAGCACGGTGATACTGACGAACACGTTCCGTTCGAACAGGATCGCCCTCGGCGCGCACGGACAGGATGTGGATGTCACCGCACTGAACGCTGCGGGGGTCGACATTTCCCGGAGAGCCGCGGCGGGGCGCGCCCGGGTATTCGCCTCCGTCGGCCCCAGCGGAAAGATGTTGATGTCGGAGGAGGTGACTGAGGCGGAGCTCGAGCGAGCCTTCACCGAGCAGTGCAAGGCGCTGGCCGAAGCGGGAGCCGACGCTCTCCTTATTGAAACAATGTCCGACCTGGAGGAGGCAAGGATCGCGCTCCGTGCGGCCAGGACCACCGGGCTCCCTGTGATAGTGAGCATGGTGTTCGATTCAGGGAAGGAGAAGGACCGGACAATGATGGGTTCCACCCCCGAACAGGTCGCCGCCGCGCTCGGTGAAGCGGGAGCCGACGCGATCGGCGCCAACTGCGGACTCGGGATCGAAGGATATATTCCTGTCTGCGCAAGGCTCAGGAAGGCCACCTCTCTCCCCCTCTGGATCAAGCCAAACGCGGGGATGCCGGAGATGGCGGACGGCCGGATCACATACCGGACAACGCCGGAGGAATTCGCCCGGGGATCGCGGGACCTCGAGCGGGCGGGGGCGGACTTCATCGGCGGTTGCTGCGGGACCACGCCCGAATTCATCCGCGCCGTTCGAGCGACCCTCCACCCGGTCCGCTAAACCACAGTACCGCAAGGGGGGGGCCACGTCAGTATGCGACTCAAGATCATCAGCTGCGAGGTCTTTACCCGCGAGATCTGTGAAGCCGCAGCACGCTCGGTGCATCAGGTCGACCTCGTGTTCCTCCCCAAAGGGCTCCACGACATCGGCTGCTCCGGCATGCGCGAGCGGCTCCAGGCCGCAATCGACGGCGTCGACACCTCCCTTTGCGACAGGATACTCCTCGGCTACGGACTCTGCAACAACGGCATCGCGGGACTCATCGCCCGCGGCGTCCCGCTCGTCGTCCCCCGCGCCCATGACTGCATGACGCTCTTCTTCGGAAGCAGGCAACGCTACGAGGAATATTTCCGGCAGAACCCGGGGACATATTTCCTCACAACCGGATGGATCGAGCGGGGGGAGGCAACGGGAGACCTGCGCCAGCTCTCGATACAGCATGCCAACGGCATGGATCTGACCTACAGGGAGCTCGTGGAGAAATACGGAGAAGACAACGCGCAGTTCCTCTACGACCAGCTTTGCGACCAGACAAAACACTACCGCCGGCTCACGTTCATCGAGATGGGACTGGAGCCGGACGGGAGATTTCTGGAAACGGCCAGGATCCGGGCGGAGGAAAAAGGACTAGAGTTCAGCAAGGAACAGGGGAACCTCCGGCTGATCCATGCGCTCGTGAACGGGCCGTGGGAGGACGCCGAGTTTCTCACCGTACAGCCGGGAGAACGGATCGTCACCGACTTCGGCGAGGGGTTGATACGCGTGGAAAAGATTGACGTGGCGGGGGGGGACCACGAGGAGGACGGGGAGAGGGGGCACAGATGAGCGGCACCGTCCGCATCTCGCTACGTCCTCTCGGAGCGGCGTTCGATGTGGCGCGGGGGTCCCCCCTTCAGGAGGTCCTTTTCCCTTATGGCGTGGAGTTCCCATGCGGCGGGCGCGCCCGCTGCAAGGGATGCCGGGTCAGAGTCCTGGAAGGGAACCTCCCGGTGACACCCGAGCAGGCGCGCATACTCTCCCGCAAGGAACTCGACGCCGGCTGGCGCCTCGCGTGTCACTGCCGCGCGGAGGCGGACCTCACGCTCGAGCTAGCGCAGTGGGAAGCCGCGATCCTCTCTGACGAAGCCCCCTTCTCGTTCACACCCCGCAACGGGCTCGGCATCGCCATCGACGTGGGGACGACAACGCTCGTGGCGCAGCTTCTGGACCTCCGTAACGCGAACGTCCTTGCGGTGACCACTGCGCTCAACCGGCAGGCGAAAAACGGCGCGGACGTGATGAGCCGCGTGGGGTTCGCCGTCAATGAAAAGAAACAGGACCTCCTCACCGGAGTGATACGCGAGCAGACAGGATCGATGATCCGCGATCTCATACACCGGAGCGGCGCGAATCCGGCGTCAGTCACCGACGTCGTCCTCGTCGGTAATACCGTGATGCACCATCTCTTCTGCGGCATCGACTGTACGCCCCTCTCCCGATACCCGTTCGAGCCCGTCCAGGACGGCCTGGTCTCTTTACGGGCAGAGGATCTCGGATGGGAAACGGGAGGCCGCATACGCTTTCTCCCGTGCCTGGGGGGGTTCGTCGGGAGCGACATACTCGCCGGAGTGCTGGCGGTTAACCTGCACAGGAGCGACACACCCCTCTGCCTCATCGACCTGGGGACGAACGGGGAGATAGTCATCGGATCGCGTGACGGCCTCCTCTGCTGTTCGACCGCGGCCGGACCGGCATTCGAGGGAGCGAGGATCTCCATGGGAATGCGGGCGGCCACCGGAGCAATCGCCGAAGTGGACCTTGCAGGGGGGCGGCTCGTCTGCAAGACACTGGGAGACGTCCCTCCGCGCGGGATCTGCGGCAGCGGACTTGTGGATGCCGCGGCGGCACTCCTGGATTCGGGCCACCTCACCCCCTCCGGACGTTTTACCGCACGGGAACCCTCCATCATGATCGCGGACCCGGTCGCACTGACACAGACGGACATCCGCGAACTCCAGCTCGCGAAGGGGGCGATCGCCGCAGGGATACGGATACTGCTCAGGATCTCGGGGCTCGCTCCCGACGATATTGCGCGCGTCTACCTCGCGGGCGCCTTCGGCAACTACGTCAATACCGCGAGCGCGAGAAGAATCGGGCTCGTGAGTTTCCCCCCGGAGCAGATCGTCCCGTCGGGGAACACGGCGCTCCGGGGCGCAAAACGGGCTCTGTTCGACGAGCCCTCCGCCTACGATGCACTTGCCGCGGAAGTGCGGCACATCCCGCTCGACCGGGACCCGGAATTTCAAGATATTTACGTCGAAGAGATGGGATTTCCACCAGAATGACAACACTCTCGGAGCTTGTCAGGGCCTCGCAGACCCCGCTGGCCATGCCGGTCGCGACGTTCCCGGGCGTCGCGCTCACGGGAATGACTGTCCGCGATCTTGTCCGGGATGCCGGGAAGCAATCGGAGACGCAGCTCGCATTCCACCGGCGGTTCGGCACGAGAGTGCTGATGTCGTGCATGGATCTGAGCGTCGAGGCCGAAGCGTTCGGGGCCGCCGTGACGTTCTCGGACACGGAAGTGCCGACAGTGACCGGGCGACTCGTCACGGACGAGGCGGCCGCATCATCACTCAGCGTTCCGCCGATCGGCGCGATGAGGACTCGGGTCTATCTCGATGCCGTCGGGAGTCTCGCCAGGCTCGGGGAGGGGGTACCTGTCCTTGCGGGGATGATCGGCCCCTTTTCACTGGCGGGAAGACTTTTCGGCGTCAGCGAGTCGCTACTCGCCACGGCTTCCGGGCCCGAGGCAATCGCCGGACTTCTGGAAAAGGTGACCGGGTTCCTGCTGGCATACGCCCAGGCGTTCAAATCCGCGGGGGCCTCGGGTGTCATCATTGCAGAGCCAAGCGCGGGGCTCCTCTCGCCCCGGGGCATGGCAACCTATTCCTCTCCGTATGTCAAACGGATCATCGAGGGGGTGGAAGGGGAAGGGTTCGAGGTGGTGCTGCACAACTGCGCCGCGAAGACATTTCATCTTGAATCGGTCGCCGCTTCCGGCGCGCACATCGTGCACTTCGGCGCCCCGATGGACATACCGGCGGCGCTGGCGAAACTCCCACGGGACATGATCGTCTGCGGCAACCTCGATCCGGCGG
>PMND01000042.1:0-19120 GCA_003161955.1 Ignavibacteriota bacterium
ATTGATGCCGCGGCATCAGAACGAACGAAGAACGGCAGAAGAACCTGACCCCGGACCTGGAGAGAGTCTCCAGATCCGGAGTTCGGGAAAAAGGACCGCACTAGATTTTCGCGAGCGATTCGACCATCGCGCTGAACTCCCCTTCAGCCCCGGCGACGGTCTTCGCCGGTCCTGTGAATTTGTAGAATACCAGCCCTTCGGGTCCTTCCACGATCGCCCCCAGCAGCCGGAAATTATCTTTTTTCCCGCTCGATTGCATCATGGGTCCGGCAGGAGCCAGATAGGCGCCGGCCACCTGGACAAGCGTCACCTTCATCCCGTTGACATCCTTGACTGACCTCGCCGGGACACCGCTTGGCTCGAACTGGCTGATCCACCGCTCGATGTTCTGATCGACAGTCCCCCCCTGGTCTTTTCCGAAATAGTAGACGGCGCATTCCCCCGTTTCGGCATCCCCCTCCGCCGCCGGGATTGCGTAGGTGGCGACGCGCATCGGGCGCTGTCCCTGCTCGGACCACCGTTTCGGGATTGACCAGTGGATTCCCGCCACCGATCCGGTGGCGCTCCCGAGCGAGGCCATGTCGGCTCCCGCCTGTCCCGTCTGCTGCTGCTTTTTTGTGCACCCGGCAGCCGGCAAAAGAACCGCCGCCAGGAGGAGAGCCGCTGTCCAACGCTTCATCCTAACACTCCTTTCAAATAGATGAGAATTCCACGCCTGGAGTAAAACATACGTCAGGCTGGAGAGAAATGCAACGGGGGGGGAATCGTCAGAAGTTGAGGGAGAGCATCACACCGGTCCCTTGAGGCCCGATGTTCGGCAGCACATTGAAAGATGCTGCCCCCGATCCCGGGACAGATTCCGCACCGGATGCGTCATCCTCGTGGTGGGCGGCTATCCTGCCGAACGTGTACCCCATGGCAATCGCAAGGGGGAAGTCGCTGTACCAGTGCCATCCCTTGTTGACGAGGCTGACCCCCGTGAGGCCGACGATGCCGTATCCGACCGGCCTGATCCATTTCATGTCCGGATAGTTCTCCGCTATCACCGTCAGCGTCGCCATCTCGGTCGTCAGGTGACCCGAGGGGAACGCATAGTAACGGGGCTGATTCCTGTTGTAGACCTGGATACCGGGGAAAGGACGCCACTTCCCGTTCCCCTGCGTGACGACCTGCGGGCTTTCGCGTCCGGCGACGCGCTTGAAAATCTGGACGGCAACGCCCGAGGCGAGCAGGGCCTCGACGGTCCCGCTTGCGGTACGGAGCGCCCTGTTATCAGTCCACACGAACCCGTAGAGCGCGAATGCGCCCGCAATCTCGAGCGTCGTTCGTCCGTCCCCCGCCCGGAGGAACTGGTTGGTCGCAAAACGGACATCCGCGGAGCGGCTGTACATGCCATGTGAGATTGCGTACGTCTGGTGATCCCCCAGGAGAAGCACTCCCGTCGCAAGCGCGATCCCTCCCATCACGGGGAGCCCCTCGGGGCGGAACGCCGATTCCCCGGTGAGGAGCCAGTCACCGGGAATATTTGTGAACATGGAGTACCATTTGAGCGAGGAGCCCCCCTGTGAGACATACGGGACGGAGAGAAGCGAGTCTGCGTCCTGCAGCGCCGGCTCGTACTGATACCCGGAGAAATTCTCGGCGGGGGAGGGATCCTCTTCCTGGGCGCAGAGGCGCGGCCCCGGTGCAGTGAGGGAGAGAAGGACTCCTGTGACGATGAACGATAGTTTCATCTGCACTCCTGGTTGCAGGTGAAGAAAAGCAATCCGGTCACTCACGCCTCAAAACGGATGATCGCTGATCCCGCCTGAAATCGGTGCCACAGGCGCGGGGGTTCTTAGAACGAAACGCTCACCACGACCCCCGCCCTTTCCGGTTCAATGAGCGGGGCGACGGAAAACTCCGGCTCGCCGGGCTTCGACTCAGGGCTCAAACCCCCCAGCTCCAGCGGATGCGCGGCGATCATGCCGAACGAGTACCCGAGAACAACCGCGAGCGGGTAGTCGCTGTACCAGTGTATCCCCGTGTTCCCCATGCTTATGGCGAGCCCCGTCACGGCGGCATAGCCGACAGGACGCGCCCACCACCATTCCGGGTAGTTCTCAATCACCACCGTCACTGTCGCGAGAGCCGTCGTCACGTGTCCCGACGGATACGCATCGTAGTGCGGGACGTGCTTTGCATACTCTATCTGGTTCGGGAACAGGTCCCACCGTCCGCCGGGCACCGAAGAGACAAACGGGCTTTCGCGTCCCGTGATGTGCTTGAGGACCTGGACCACGGTCCCGCTCGCAAGTATCGTCTCGACGATCTGGCTCCCCGTCCGGAGAGCCCGGCTGTCTTTTGCGACGAACCCGTACGCCGCGAACGCCGCGGCAAGGCCGAACTGGGGGCGGCCGTCACCCACCCACTCGACCTGATCACTCAGCCACTTCACGGTGTGCGACCCCGTGTACCATTCATGGGAGCGCNNGGCGAACCGGAGCCAGTCCCCGGGTATGTTCGATATCGCCGCGTGCCACTCCGGGAGGAACTCGCGGGTCCCCTCCGGGTGCAAAGAATCACCCCCGTTGAGCACGACCGAATGAACTTCGTCGACAGGTATTTTCTGAGCGACCACCTGCACCGGGCGGAGCGCGACGAGGATCAGGCCGAGGCACAGCACACGTCCCGTCCCGCGTGCAGAACTGAAAGAACGCATTCACTCACTTACTTGAGAAAAACTGAACTTTCGAAAAGCTGACCCCCGGCGAGAGAACAAGAGATTTCGTATCAGGTGTACATGGGGGATGAATGAATATCGCTATTCGGCCGGGGAAGATCAAGCAAAAAGAGACGCTGTGTGACCGTCAACACGAGTTGAGACCACCGGAGCCGGAAAACAGANNGGCGGATAGGAGAGACGGAGTCCCCCAACCCCACCCCCCGAAAGGATCCATCCCGTGCACCTTCAGTTGCTGGACTGGATTATCATCATCCTCTCTCTGATCGTCTGTTTTTTCCCCTCCCTGTTTTTCGGAAAGAGGGCCGGCAAGAGCACTTCCGAGTTCTTCGCCTCGGGAAGGGCGGTCCCCTGGTGGCTTGCCGGTCTCTCGATGGTCGCCACGACGTTCAGCAGCGATACGCCAAACCTTGTGACGGACATCGTCCGCCGGAACGGTGTGGCGGGAAACTGGGTCTGGTGGGCGTTCGTACTGACGGGCGTGTCGACCGTGTTCTTTTACGCGCGTCTCTGGCGGCGCTCGGGCGTGATGACCGACCTGGAATTCTACGAGATCCGCTATTCGGGGAAGGCGGCGACGTTCGTCCGCGGGTTCCGCTCGGTCTACCTTGGACTCTTCTTCAACTGCATGATCATGGCCTCGGTAAACCTGGCCGCGTGCAAGATCGCGGGGATACTGTTCGGCTTCGAGAGGTGGCAGACCCTTCTGTTCATAGGATGCCTGAACGCCTTCTTTGCCACCTACTCGGGACTCTGGGGGGTGCTCGTGATCGACATGGTGCAGTTCTTCATCAAGATGACGGCGGTGATTGCGGCGGCGTATTTCGCACTTGCGCTTCCGCAGATCGGCGGACTCTCCGGACTTGTCGAGAAACTTTCGGCCCTGAAAGGACCGGGAGGGATCAACTATCTCAACATACTCCCCGACTTCACGAACAACTGGGACATCGCTGTCGCGGTGTTCATCATGCCGGTGGCCGTCCAGTGGTGGGCGGTCTGGTATCCCGGCGCCGAGCCCGGCGGGGGGAGCTACATCGCGCAGAGGATGCTGGCGTCCAAGTCCGAGCGGGATTCACTTGCCGCCGTCCTGTTTTTCAATATCGCGCATTATGTCCTCCGTCCCTGGCCGTGGATACTCGTGGGGCTCTGCTCTATCATCGTCTACCCCCAGCTCTCGGACATACAGGCCGCGTTTCCGGCGCTCGATCCGCACCTCCTGGGACACGACATCGCATACCCGGCAATGCTCAAGTTCCTCCCCGTCGGGTTCGTCGGACTCATGGTGGGGGGGCTGATCGCCGCCAATTCGTCGACGATACTGACCCACCTGAACTGGGGGGCCTCCTACCTCGTGCACGACTTCTACAGAAGGTTCATACGGAAAGAGGAGAGCGAGAAGCATTACGTGATGGCAGGGCGGCTGGTCACGCTCGGGCTTTTCTTCGCGGCCTCGGGGACCGTGTTCCTCCTCGACAGCGCCAAAGACGCATTCGACATCATACTCCAGGTCGGCGCAGGGACGGGACTCCTCTACCTCGTCCGCTGGTTCTGGTGGCGCGTCAATGCCTGGAGCGAGGTGGTCGCGATGATCAGCTCTTTTGCCGTGTCGGTCGGGATACTCATACTGAACAAGAGCGGCACGCACATCAGCACGCACGTCGCTCTCCTTACCACGATCGCGTTCACCACCGCCTGCTGGCTGCTGACGGCATACCTCGGCCCCGGGACGGACCGGAAAACGCTTATCGAGTTCTACAAAAGAGTCCGGCCGTTCGGCCCGGGATGGAAGGAGATACGGAAAGAAGCGGGGCTTCCCGAAGGGGAGCGCGGCCCCGGGGACAACATCCCACTTGCCCTGCTCGGCTGGTTCGCGGGGTGCACGGCCATATGGTCAGCACTCTTCACTGTCGGAAATTTCCTCTACGGACGACTCAATTATGCCTTCATTCTCCTCGCCGTCTTCCTTGTGAGCGGGGGGGGACTCTTCTATGTGTTCAACCGCCTCTGGACCGGACGGCAATAATAGAGAAAGGAACTCAACAATGACACAGTACATGCCCAGCATCCTCTCACTTGTTGCAGCCGCGACGATACTCTTTGCGGGCTGCTCCCCTTCACCCCAGGAGATCCCGCGAAAGACCCGTGCGCAGTTCGGGACTGTCGACGGCAAGGACGTCTTCCTTTATACACTGAGGAACAAATCGGGGATGGAGGCGCGCATCACCAATTACGGCGGGATCGTGGTGTCTCTCTTCGTCCCCGACAAATCCAACAGGCCGGGGGACGTCGTCCTGGGGTACGACTCCCTCTCCTCGTACCTGAAAGCCACTCCCTATTTCGGCGCGATCGTGGGGCGGTACGGGAACAGGATCGGGAAGGCACGGTTCACGCTCGACGGGAAGGATTACATGCTGAACGCCAACGACGGCCCGAATACGCTCCACGGCGGGCTGAAGGGATTCGACAAGGTGGTCTGGGAAGCGGCCGGGACCACACCCGCAACGGAACCCTCGCTTTCCCTCTCGTACCTGAGCAAGGACGGGGAAGAAGGGTACCCGGGGAGCCTGAAGGCCACGGTCGTGTACACGCTCACCGATTCGAATGAACTCAGGATCGACTATACCGCATCGACCGACAAGCCGACGGTGCTGAACCTGACGCACCACTCCTACTTCAACCTCGCGGGGGCGGGGAGCGGCGACATTCTTTCCCACGAGCTGATGCTGAACGCCGACAAATTCACTCCGATCGATTCAGGACTCATTACGACCGGCGAGCTGAAGCCGGTGGAAGGGACGCCGATGGATTTCCGGACCCCCGCGCCGGTAGGCTCACGGATCGGCGTCAAGGACGACCAGCTCCGGTTCGGGAGAGGGTACGATCACAACTGGGTTCTGAACAGGACGGGAGAGGGGCTCTCGCTCGCCGCGCGAGTCTCGGAAAAGACCTCGGGGCGCGTGATGGAAGTATGGACCACGGAGCCCGGCGTCCAGTTCTACTCCGGGAACTTCCTGGATGGCACGAGCATCGGGAAAGGCGGGAAGGCGTATGCGTACAGGACAGGGCTCTGCCTGGAAACGCAGCATTTCCCCGATTCACCGAACAAGCCGGCATTCCCATCGACCGTACTCCGTCCGGGAGAGAATTTCAAGTCGACGACCGTCTACAAATTCTCCGTCCACTAAGGTCCCGAGGGACATGCCGGTGCGCGTTCTGCTCCTGGTTCTCGCTATCGTAATGCCGCTGGCGGCGTGGGGAGGAAATGCCCCACCCCTGCGGAAGGATTACCCGATCACGCCCGTCCCGTTTACCGCGGTGGAATTCACCGACGGGTTCTGGTCCCGGAGGATCGACATAAACCGGAAGGTCACGCTGCCGCACAATTTCGTCGAGTGCGAGAACACAGGACGGATCGACAACTTCGTTTTCGCCGCCGGGCTGAAGCAGGGGAAGCACACGGGGTACCAGTTCAACGATTCGGATATCTACAAGGTCATCGAGGGGGCATCCTACTCGCTGCTGGCGCATCCGGACACGGAGCTGGTCCGCACAATCGATTCGATCATCGTGTTCATCGCGGCGGCACAGGAGCCGGACGGATATCTCTACACTCCGCGCCGGCTCATCAGGCCGGACTACGCCCCCCCGGGGGGGAAGGAGCGTTGGGTCGGGATGAAGGACGGGAGCCACGAGCTCTACACCGTGGGACACCTGTATGAAGCGGCGGCCGCGTATTTCGCGGCTACGGGGAAGCGCTCACTTCTTGACGTTGCGCTAAAGAGCGCGGATCTCGTCTGCTCCACGTTCGGCCCCGGTTTGAGAGGNNGGGGAGGAGAAGTATCTCCGGACGGCGAAGTGGTTCCTGGACCAGAGGGGGAACGCAAAGGGGCATGAGCTCCTGGGGGAATACGCGCAGGATGACAGGCCGATTCTCGATCAGGAGGGGGCGGAAGGTCATGCCGTACGCGCCGCGTACATGTACTCCGGGATGGCCGACGTCGCGGCGCTCGGCGGCGACGACACATACATCCCCTCGCTCGAGCGGATCTGGCGGGATGTCGTCAACAGGAAGCTCTATGTAACGGGAGGGATCGGGGCGGTCGGCCGGAGCGAAGGTTTCAGCCTGGCATATGCGCTTCCCAACTTCTCCGCGTATTGTGAGACCTGCGCATCGATCGCCCTCGCCCTCTGGAGCCAGAGGATGTTCCTCCTCGAGGGGGACGCACAGTACATCGACGTCCTGGAGCGGGTCATGTATAATGCGATTCTCTCCGGGGTCTCGATGAACGGGGACACGTTCTTCTATCCCAACCCGCTCGGGTCGTACCGCGGAGCAGAGCGGTCGTCATGGTTTGCGTGCGCATGCTGTCCTCCCAACGTGCTCCGGTTCATCGCCGGGGTGGGGGGATATGCCTACGCGCAACGCGCGGGAGACATCTACGTCAACCTGTTTGCCTCGGGGCGGGGAACCATCGAGAGACCGGGCGGAGCTCTCACGGTGAAACAGGAGACCGGGTACCCCTGGGACGGAGAGGTACGCATCACGCTCGAGCCGGCGCAGCCGGCGGTATTTACCGTATACGTGAGGGTTCCCGGCTGGGCCGTGAATCGCCCCGTCCCAGGGACTCTCTATAATGTGCTCGGAAATGCACCGGGGAATGCGCTCGGGCATGAGCCCGGGGGTATCCTCGGGCGTGCGCCCGGGCAGGTCCCGGAGGGGATCACGCTCAGCGTCGACGGCAGGCCGGTGCCGGTTGTCCTGAACAAAGGATATGCCGCGATCCGGCGGACATGGAAGAAGGGGGACATCATCACTCTGGAACTTCCCATGCCCGTCCAGAGAATTGTCGCCAATGACAGCCTGGAGGATGACAGGGGGAAGATTGCGCTCGAGCGGGGACCGCTTGTCTACTGTATGGAGGGGGTCGACGCAAGCGACGGACATGTCACGGACCTGGTGATCCCGGATTCCGCCCCGATCACACATGAGTTCAGGAACGACATACTGAACGGCGTCACGATCCTTCACGGACGGGGATACACCGCGGAGCGGACGCTCGGCGGGGATGTGATCGCCGGGGACGCGCGGGAGTTCCGCGCCGTCCCGTACTATGCCTGGGCGCACAGGGGAAAGTGCGAGATGACAGTCTGGCCGGCGCGTACACTCAGTTCCGCACTCCCCCTCCCCGCGCCGACGCTCGCCAGGAGGAGCAGGGTGAGCGCATCGCATGACGTCGCCGCGTACGCAGTGAATGACCAGATGCTGCCGAAAAATTCCTCGGATGAATCGGTCCCCCGCATGCACTGGTGGCCCCGGAAAGGGACGACGGAATGGGTCCAGTACGATTTTCCCGGGGCGCAGAGCGTCTCCCGCGCCGAAGTGTACTGGTTCGACGACACGGGGGAGGGCGAATGCCGCCTTCCCAAATCGTGGCGCATACTGTACAGGGAAGGGGACAGGTGGATGCCCGTAGCGAACAGCGTCCCCTATTCCATAGAGCGTGACAGGTCCACGCCGGTTTCGTTCGAGGCGGTCAGGACTGAATCTCTCCGGATCGAGATAGAACTTCAGGCCGGTTTTTCGGCCGGGATCTATGAATGGAAGGTGGAATAAATGAAGGGACTCTCTCTTCGCCGGTTCGTGATGACGCTCATCATGATGTCCGCGACAATTCTGCACCCCGGCGCGCGCGCCGGTCAGAAAGGGGCACCGGGGGAGGGATGGCACATACCCCGCGGGGCGCGAATGATCACGTCGTGGGGGCGGCTGGTGACGCCGGAGAACGCACACAGAGAGTATCCGCGCCCGCAGCTCACGCGGAAGGAATGGAAGAACCTGAACGGGATGTGGGAGTACGCCGTGGCAGCTCCGGGGGAGAAGCCGCCGGCGGGACGTGAACTCCCGGGGAGGATACTCGTTCCATTCCCCGTCGAGTCTGCGCTGAGCGGCGTCATGAAAAGCGCAGAGCGTCTCTGGTACCGCCGGACATTCGACGTCCCGAAGGAGTGGAGCGGAAAGCGGCTGGCTCTCAATTTCGGCGCTGTGGACTGGGAGGCCGCGATTTACGTAAACGGGACATTGATCGGGACCCACAGGGGAGGATACGACCCGTTCGGATTCGACATCACGGATCAGCTGAAGCCCGGGAAGCCGCAGGAGCTCATCGTCGGCGTGTATGATCCCACGGATAGCGGAGACCAGCCGCGCGGGAAACAGGTCCGGTCCCCCGAGGGGATCTGGTACACCCCGACAACGGGGATATGGCAGACCGTCTGGCTCGAGCCTCTCCCCTCCTCGCACATCACGGACATCCTGACTACGCCCGACCCCGGGGACTCATCCGTCGGCGTGACGGTTCATGCCGGGGGAGGCATGCCGGGCGACATCGTTCGCGTCACTGTGAGCTCCGGAGAGAAGACGCTCAGTTCCGGGGAGGGGAAACCCGGCGACCCCTTCTTCCTCAATATTCCCGGGCCGCATCTCTGGTCCCCCTCGGATCCGTTCCTGTATGACCTGCATGTGACGCTCGAGCGGGAGGGGAAGACTCTCGACGACGCCGGAAGCTATTTCGGCATGAGAAGCGTACGGATCGGGAAGGACGGGAAAGGAATCACCCGGATTCTCCTGAACGGGACGTTCGTCATGCAGGTTGGACCGCTCGACCAGGGATTCTGGCCGGACGGCCTCTACACTCCCCCGTCGGACGGGGCCATGAAGAGCGACATCGCGATGATGAAGACGCTCGGATTCAACATGGTACGCAAGCACGTGAAGGTAGAGCCGGAACGATGGTACTACTGGGCTGACCGGCTCGGGCTCCTTGTCTGGCAGGACATGCCAAGCGGGAACAACAAGACCCCGGAAGGAAAGACACAGTTCGAGGCCGAGCTGGGACGCCTTGTCGAGACAAAGAGAAACCATCCGTCGATTATCATGTGGGTGGTATTCAACGAGGGGTGGGGGCAATTTGAAACGGAAAGGCTTGCCGCCCTCGTAAAGAAGACAGATCCGACCCGGCTCGTGGACAATGCGAGCGGATGGGATGACAAGGATGCCGGGGATGTGCACGACATACATTCATACCCGAGGCCGAAGTCACCGAAAGCCGAGCCGGGACGCGCGATCGTCCTGGGCGAGTTCGGCGGACTCGGGCTGGCCATCCCCGGCCATACGTGGAAAAAAGAACACTGGGGATACCAGGGGATGGGGAACCGGGTCGAGCTGACGGCGAAATACGAGTCGTTCATGCAAAAGGTGTTCGCACTGAAGGATGACCCCGGCCTCTCGGCGGCGGTCTATACGCAGCTCACGGACGTCGAAATCGAGTGCAACGGTCTCCTGACATACGACCGGGCCGTCGTGAAACCGGAGGCCGGAAGGATCGCGGCGGTCAACAGAGGGGATTTCTCACGAGTTCCTCCCCCTCCTGTCGTCTACGTGGTCATCCCGACGTCGGAGTTGAACGGGCAGGAGTGGCGCTACACGTTCGAGACCCCGGCATCCGGCTGGTTCGCACCGGAATTCGATTACGCGGAATGGAAGAGAGGGACCGGGGGATTCGGCACCGAGGGGACACCGGGAGCTGTTGTGCGGACAGAGTGGAAGACACCCGAGATCTGGATCCGCCGGGAGGTCTCTTTCCCGAACGGAGAGATGACCGGGCTCCAGGTGCGCATACACCACGACGAAGACGCAGAGCTCTACATCAACGGCACACTTGCGGTGAAGTACCCGGGATATACAACGGAATACGAGGACGTCCCCCTCCCGCGCGAGGCAGAGCAGTTGCTGAAGCCCGGGCGGAACACGCTCGCACTCCACTGCAGGCAGACGAAGGGGGGACAGTACATCGATATCGGGCTGGAAGAAGTGACACCGGCCCCTCTCCACAAGCCCCGCTAGACTGAACGTCACGGCGCCTGTGGCGCCACCTGAGGTGCCGTGATCGTATCCCGCCGATGTGAGGCGTAATCAACGCTCACGACGATCTATTGCGTGACGGGAAGTCCTTCCACCCGTCTGTGACTGTCGGCCCAGTACGCCCACAAGACGAACAGCCATGTGGCGTTGCCGGCGATGGCGATGGTTTTCGCATCAGGCGGAGGGGGACCGAACAGGTTGCCGCAGTAGACCGCAAAGAGCACCGCGATCAAAGACCAGAACGCATAGAGGCCGGTCCGGTCTTTACGCCGGGTTGTTTTGATGTACAGCGCGATTCCCGCAGCGAACATCCCCACCTCGACGACGAGCGTCCAAGGGACGGAGTTCCACAGTCCCGCCCCCACACGCGTGCTCCCCGTGAACCAGAGGGGGAGATCAGGGCGGTGCGTCAGAAAATCGAGTATCCAGTGACTGAAGACGCACGCGCCCACCACGAGAGCCCCCCGGCTATCCCGCCTGATCAGGCGGTAGAGTATCCCCAGGAGAAGAGACGCGAGCACCGCACCGGCCAGGCTATGTGTTATCGGGTAGTCATAAAAATCCAGGGGCGTTACCGCCGTGTTCCCGGGGTCGATCCTGACATGTTCCAGCCCCAGCACGAGGAGCATTGGCCAGAGAAGATCCGCAAACTGGGCGGCCAGGAAGAGCGTCCCGAGGGACGTCCGGGGCGCCGCTTTTTTGGCAGCGAGAGCGACAGCATAATGTCCGATGAACATCCCTTTTCTTCCTCCTCTGAAGTGTCACATCTGATCTGTTTCAACTGAACTGCTTATAGAACATCACTGCGGAGATAACGAGCCCGATGAGCGTAATGAGCGACCGCACACGGGCCTGCGGGATCTTCTGCGCGAACTGCGCTCCTGCGTATCCCCCCACGACCGTCCCGACGGCCATGATCCCCGCGCTCGGCCACTCTACAAGACCGCTTATAATAAAATAGAGCGCGGCAACGATGTTGATCAAGAACCCGAGCCTCACCTTGAGCGCGTTCATCGCATGGACGTCTTCGAATCCGAGCAGTCCGAGTGAGGCGAGCATCAGTATGCCGATCCCCGCGCCGAAGTACCCCCCGTACACTGCCACCGCAAGCTGGAAGAGCGCGGCCCCCACCACCCAGGAACGCGGAGGCTCCGCACCGTGCATCGCGGCAAGCCTGGCACCGAAAAACCTGCTCAACCAGCTGTTCACCATGAACAGGAGGGTCGCGAACAATATGAGGAACGGGACGAGCGTGTCGAACACGTGCGAGGGAGTCCGGACGAGGAGTATGCCGCCCGCGAGTCCCCCCGCGAGGCTGACCGGTGCAAATATCTTCAGCCAGCGGGAGACGGACCGGGCTGCATTGCGGTAGCTGAACGCACTGCTCAGCGTGGCGGGGAGCAGGGCGATCGTGCTCGTCGCGTTCGCGACGATCGAGGGGAGCCCTGCAAAAATGAGCGTCGGAAACGTGACGAGAGTTCCTCCTCCGGCGATGGCGTTCATCATCCCGGCGATGCATCCCGCAATCATGAATGCGGCGCTGTGGAGGAGATCGGGCATTTCAGAGGTTCCTTCTCCAGAAGTCGAGCATCGTGCTGTACAGGTGTACCTGCGCGGGCTCATCCGCGATCCCGTGCATCCGCATGGGGTATATCATCATCTCAAAAAGCCTGTTTCCACTTATCAGCTCATCGGCGAACCGCCACGTGTTCTGTATGTGGACATTGTCGTCGTACGTACCGTGCACGAGGAGGAGCTTCCCGTGGAGGTCCTTTGCGTAGCGGAGGAGCGAGTTTTCTTCATAGCCCTCCCTGTTCAACTCCCCCGTCTTCATATACTGCTCCGCCCATTTGGTATCGTAGAACCGGAAATCGGTCACCCCCGCGACGGCGATCCCGGCTTTGAATTCCTTCGAGCGCGTCATGCCCAGGAGCGTGCAGGTCCCGCCGCCGCTCCACCCCCAGATCCCGACCCGCGCGGAGTCCACATACGCCTGCGACTTGAGCCAGTGCACGGCATCGACGATGTCATTGAGCTCCGAGAGGCCTTCCAGGCGCCGGGCCCCCGTCGTTTCGAGCGCCTTGCTGATCCCGGTCGCGCTCCTGTTGTCGCAGCGGAACACCACGTAGCCGTTCTGCAGAAGGAGGTTTTCCCAGTAGATCTCCCGCTGCCAGACGTCAAGGACGACCGGGGCGGAAGGCCCGCTGTAGACGAAGAGAATCACCGGATACCTCTTCCCCTGAACGGGGTGCGCCGGCATGAGAATCTGGGCGGGCATCGGGAAGCCGTCCCTCGCGCTCACAGTAAAGAACGCCGGATACTGAAGGTTGAATTGTGAGGGAATCGCAGGCCCGGGTCGGTCGAGGGGGGCAACTTCCTCCCCGCCGGCGAGGTGCAGTGAAAGGGAGGGAAGAGTCGAGGCGTTCGAGTATACGTCGAAATAGAACCGGCCGTCGTTACTGAACGAGATCGTATGCGTCCCGTTCTCCTTCGAAATCCGCTTCAGCCCCGTGCCGTCCAGCCGTGCGCTGTAAAGATGGCGCTCGATTGAAGACTTCTCGAGCGCCGTAAAATAGACGACCCCCTCCTTCTCGTCGACCGAGAGCGACTCGTCGCCGGAGAGCCTGATCTGCCAGTTGCCGTTCGTGACCCTGTTGATGCACGTCCCGTCCATCCTGTACAGATAGAGATGCCTGTAGCCGTCACGCTCCGAAGGCCAGAGGAACCTCTTCCCGTCACGGAGGAACCGGAGGCCGTCGATCACGTTCACCCAGTTGGTATCATCCTCCTTCAGGACGGGGACGACTTTTCCGGTCAGCCGGTCGGCAAATGAAAGGTCAAGCTCCGTCTGCAGCCTGTTCAACGTCTGGACGGCGAGCCGGCTCCCGTCGGGGATCCACTGGAGGCGGACGACGTACTCGTACGGCAGGCCGGTGAAATCAACCCAGGTGGTCCGCCCCCCGTCTATCGCCGCGATGCCGACGCGGACGGCGGGGTTTTTCTCGCCGACCTTNNAGACGGATTTCCTTTTCTTTTCCGATATCGTACGCATAGAGATCGTGACCTCGGACGTACGCCACTTTCTCCCCGTCCGGCGAGAGCGCGGCACACGACTGCCTGCCCCGGGGGAGATCGATCCGCGTGATGGAGGATGCCGCGATGTCAAGAAGCAAGACGTCCCCTCCGATCAGATACAGACCCCGCTTTCCTCCTCCGTCGATCTCCGCGGGGAATGGGAGCGTTTTCCGGGCGCCGTCGCCAAGCAGGGCACGAAAACCGGAAAGTACTTTCAGCGTGTCGACGAGGGGACGCCGCACTCCCGTCGATGGCCAGAGCATTTCCAGATTCCGTCCTCCGCCTGGTTTTCTGGTGTTGTAGAGTATGCACCTGCCGTCCGCCAGCCACCGGAACCGGGGGGTGGCCGCTACCGCGCCAGGTCCCGGCCCGCAGAGCCATTCGACGGTGAGCGCCCCGGGAGTAGCGGGGCCGGATACCTGTGCATCGATGAACGGTGCGGCAACTGCGAACGCCAGCAGAAGAACGAACCGCCGGTAATGATTGTCCATGTGTCTCGCCTCATGCATAAAGAGAAAAGCGAACCGCCGGGAATGCCAGTCCATGTGTCTTACCT
This sequence comes from Ignavibacteriota bacterium, assembly GCA_003161955.1. Taxonomy (GTDB): domain Bacteria; phylum Bacteroidota; class Ignavibacteria; order UBA10030; family UBA6906; genus Fen-1273. Next base: position 14,275 of record PMND01000042.1, read on the forward strand.
CATGCAGAATGAACGGGAAGAATAGCCTGCAGCAGTGAGGATTCCCAGCCGACAATAGCCTGAACCACTCTCGATCCCTTCCTCCGGCTGACACCCTCGATGTAGTCAACCCCGGGGGTGGATGCGTCTTCCCCCCGGGAGAGGGCGACCGTGTCACCCAGGGCGGTCTCGCCGACGTAGTTCACCTGCAGGAAGGAAAGCAGATGCGATCTCACGAAAGCGTCGTCGTAACAATCGAATATCCAGTCGAGATACCGGGCGTTGTTGACATGGTTGTTCACGTCCAGATCGCTCAGCAGGACACTCCGCTCGTACGCGGGACGCATGCCGCGTACGGGGAGGAGCTTCTTGAGGGGTTCATCGAGCGCGCGGCCGTTGTCGTTCACGGGGAGAGGGATCGGGAGCGCGTCCGGGGCGTGGGGCCTGAAGTTCGCGGTGTCCACAAGGAGCCATCCTGTCGAGGCATCCAGGAGAACGTTCCCGGACGTGTCGCTCATGCGGAAGTCGCGTATATAGATGAGCCCGTCCGTCGTCACGTGCCATGTCTCCATGATCCCGCGATCCCCCCATACGGGGAGACTCCGGACCCTGACCCTGGCGCGGGAGAGAAACCAGACATAGCCCAGATTTTTCAGCACTTCGTAGCCGATCCCGAGGGCCACGACGTGGTTCCCGGCAATCTCCTGGAAATAATTGAAGAGTGAGGCCATCCGGAATTTCCCGGTACAGTCTGTCTCGTAGGACCTGACGAAAAACTCCTCTTTCCATGCATTTCCGCCTGACGTCATGCATCTCCCTGTAGAGTGTTCAGAATGGGGTGTTCAGAATTTGAGAGTGAAGACTGTCTCGACGCCCGGGTTCGATCGGGCCAGTATCGTCCCCCGGTGCATCCGCATGATCCCCCTGCAGAGGCTGAGGCCTATGCCGGACCCCGAAGGCTTCGTCGTGTAAAAAGGGACGAATATTTTTCCGAGCTGCTCGGGGGTGATGCCCGGCCCGTTGTCCGTCACGTCCACGATGACTCTCCCCCGCCCGTCCAGCAGCGCGCGCACGCTGATCTTACCTTCGGCGCATCCCGAAAGGGCCTGCATCGCATTCGTGACGAGGTTTATCAGCACCTCCTCGATGAGACCGGGATCCGCGCTGAGCTCCATGTCCCCGGGCTCGATATCCGTCTCAAGGACGATGGACTTCCCGGAGAGCTGCGGGAGCATGAGGCTCCNNCTGATCGTCCCGGCCGCCGGGCCATCTCCCCCCCCCTCCGGGGCAACTCCCTCCGTCCCGATCAGGTCGCGGGCGGTCGAAGCAAGCGAGGAGATCGGCGTGATCGAATTCATGATCTCGTGCGTCAGGACGCGTATCAGGTTCTGCCACGCCTCCAGCTCCTTCTCCTCCAGCTCCCCCTGTATGTTCTGCACGGACACGAGCATGACGCTCTCTCCACGGGCCCTGAACTCCGTCGCGTGGAGCACGAGCTGAAGCGGTTCATGCCCGGCATCGACCTTCACCAGCGCCCGCGCTCCGGCCCTGATCGTCCGGAGCGTTTCGACGAGCACCCGGCTCTTCGATTCGAGCGCGCCGATCGTCCGGAGGTGGGGAACGTCGAGCAGGCGCTTTGCGGCGTTATTGATCAACTCGACGTCGCCGTTGTTCTGATAGGCGATGAGCCCGACGCCGACGTGCTCCACGACGGTCTGCAGGTACCGGAAATTCTCCTCCTTCTCCCCCCGGGTCGTCCTGAACTGGTTCATGACCGCCGTGAACGCCGCCGCGAGCGCGTCGAACGACGGCCCCCGTTTCCCCCCCGTGAATGTCTGGGAGAAGTCGTCGTACTGTATGGAGCGGACGAACCGGCTCAGCTCGGTGTTTGTCTTTGTGACATACCGGATGAGAGCGTATGTCTGGTAGATGATGATGAGCGCAATGAGTGTCGCGGTCGCGTAGAATCCGGTCTGGAACAGGAGAAGAAAGAAGAGGCAGATCGACCCGCACAGGACCGTGACGCGCGCGACGGCGATAAGCCAGAATCTTCTATAGAGCATATTTCTCCAGCCGGCGGTAGAGGGCCGCCCGGGTGAGTCCCAGCTCGTGTGCCGCCTGTGTCACGTTCCCCCGGTGCTTGCCGAGCGCCTTCCGGATTACCGTCTTCTCGACCTCTTCCAGGTTCAAGCGCTCTATCGCCAGCGTGTCGGATCCGGGGGGATGCGCGGTGAGGAAGAAATCCGAGGGCTGCAAGGACGTGGAATCGCTCATGATCACCGCACGCTCGACGGCATGCTGGAGCTCCCGTACGTTTCCGGGCCAGCGGTATTTCTCCAGCTTCCTCATCGTGGCCGGGGTGACGCCGGAGAGCGACTTCTGATATTTCCGGGAGTAGACCCGGAGAAAATGGTCCACTAGGAGCGGGATGTCTTCGACCCGCTCGCGGAGCGGCGGGAGGCTGATCTCGACCGTGTTGATCCTGTACAGCAGGTCCACCCGGAACGACTTCTGCTCCACGAGTATGTTGAGCGGGACGTTCGTCGCGCTCACGAGCCGTATGTCGATCGGCCGTGGTTTGTTTGATCCGACGCGCGTGACCTCGCGGTTCTGGATGACAGTGAGGATCTTCGCCTGGAGCGAGAGCGGGAGGTTTCCAATTTCGTCAAGGAACAGCGTCCCCCCCGAGGCAATCTCGAAACGCCCGGGCCGGTCGTCCCGGGCATCGGTGAACGCCCCTTTGACATGGCCGAAGAGCTCGCTCTCGGCGAGCGTCTCGCTCAGCGCGCCCATATCGACGCTGAAGAACACCTCCTTTGAACGATCCGACTGCCTGTGGAGCTCCCGCGCGACGAGCTCCTTCCCCGTGCCGTTTTCGCCGAGTATGAGTACATTGGCATCCGTGCGGGCGACCTTCTGTATGGTCCCGAACACCTCCAGCATCGCCCGGCTGGAGCCGATGAACTCCTGGAAGCCCTGGTCCAGGTCAGAGGAGAGGATCTGCTGGCGCGACCGGAGATGCTCCACTTCGAGGCGGGAGCGTCGGATCGCCATCGCCGCCATGAGCGTCGCCAGCAGCCGCTCATTTTGCCACGGCTTCAGCACGAAGTCCGCCGCCCCGGCTTTGATTGCACGGACCGCCATCTCGACGTCGCCGTAGGCTGTGATGAGCACGACGACGGACGAGGGGTCGATTTCGAGTATCCTGTCGAGCCAGAAGAACCCCTCCGATCCGCTGCTGACATCCCGGGTGAAGTTCATATCCAGGAGAACGATGTCGTAAGTCTCGTTTCTGAGCAGTCCCGCCAGAAGGGCGGGATCCCGTTCCGAGTGAACCAGAGCTGCATGCTGTTTCAGGAAGAGGCGGGCGGCCGTGAGGACATCCTCGTCATCGTCGACGACCAGTATCTTGCCGAGTCTCTTTTCCATCGGGGGGACCGGTTCTGCATCAATTTTCTGGAGGGCGGGTTCCGGCCGGCGTGTCCGACTCCGGACACCCGGTGTCTCAAAATCGGACACCCTNNTGATTTTCAATAGATCAGGTTGGCGCGGGGATTGCTCTAGATTGCTTCGCAATGTGGCATCGCAGCACCGGACAAAGAAGAGATAAGAGACTTTTCATGCAGACAATCAAGACCGAGCCGGGAAACGGCAAGGAGAACCAGACGGTCTCTCCCCCGCCGGGGTCCGGAACGGACCGAATTATAGTGAAGAAGCGCTGGACTCTCCGGAACATCGCAATCCTCTCCGGCGGGGGGCTGTTCCTTTTCCTCGTTTTATACTATCTCGTTCTGGGTGACCACCGCTCGAAACTCAACGTCGAGGCGGAGAAGATCACGATTTCGGACGTGACGCGCGGCCAGTTCCAGGAGTTCGATCCGGTGCAGGGGAGCGTGCAGCCGATACAGACATTTTTCCTGGACGCTGTCGAGGGGGGGAGGGTGGACAGCACGTTCGTCGAGGCGGGGAGCTTCGTGAAACAGGGAGAAAGGATACTCAAGCTCGTCAACACCAACCTTCAGCTCGACGTACTGTACAGGGAAGCGCTCCTGTTCGAGCAGATCAACAACGCGCGGAACACACGCCTGGCAATCGAACAGAACACGCTCACGCTCCGGGGACAGCTCACCGACGTCACATACCAGATACAGCGCCTCCTCCGCCAGGACGAACGGGATACCGTCCTTCTGAAGAAGGGGCTCATTTCCCAGCAGGATTTCCAGCAGGTGAACGACGAGCACCTGTACTGGGTTCAGAAAAAGGTGCTCACACTCGACAATATCCGGACGGACTCGGTCCTCCGGCGGACGCAGATCGAGCAGCTCGATGCGTCGGTCAAACGGATGCAGAACAACCTTGAACTGGTGAAGCGGAGCATGGACAACCTCGTGGTCCGCGCCCCGATCAGCGGCCAGCTCACATCCCGCAGCGCCGAGATCGGCGAGTCGAAATCCCCGGGGCAGCGGCTCGGGCAGATCGACGTGCTGGACGGGTTCAAGGTACGCGGCCCGATCGATGAGTTCTACATCGCACGCGTCAACCCCGGGCAAAAGGGAGAAACGGATCTCAACGGGAAGACGTACACGCTCACGGTGAAGAAAGTCTATCCGGAGGTGAGGGACGGCCGGTTCGAAGTCGACATGATTTTCGACGGACCGCCCCCTCCCGGAATACGGCGGGGGCAGACACTCCAGATCAGGCTTGAGCTCGGCGACCTCGCGGAAGCGGTCATGGTCCCGCGGGGCGGTTTCTACCAGAAGACCGGCGGACAGTGGATCTATGTCGTCGACAGGTCCGGCGCGTATGCAACGAAGCGGCAAATCAAGCTCGGCAGGCAGAACCCGCAGGCCTTCGAGGTGCTCGAAGG
>PMND01000042.1:19168-42640 GCA_003161955.1 Ignavibacteriota bacterium
CTCCTCGACAACCCGACCAGCGGATCGATGCGTTTCCTTGACCTGGAGGTCTCCGGATTCTCCGAACGGCAGCGCGCGAATACGCGGAAGGCGAACATCGGTTTCGTCTTCCAGAGTTTCAACCTGATCGACGAACTCACCGTCTACGAGAACGTCGAGCTCCCCCTGTTCTATCTCGGCGTCCCGTCCGGCGAGAGGGAGAACCGCGTGAACCAGGTCCTGGAGCGGATGCAGATCATGCACAGGAAGAACCATTTCCCCCAGCAGCTCTCCGGCGGGCAGCAGCAGAGGGTCGCCGTGGGAAGGGCGATCGTCGCCAACCCCAAACTGATACTCGCCGACGAGCCCACCGGGAACCTGGACTCGGCGCACGGGAACGAGGTAATGAAGCTCCTGACGCAGTTGAACGAAGAGGGGACGACGATCATCATGGTCACACACTCGACCCACGATGCAGAGTACAGCCACCGGGTCATACACCTCTTCGACGGGCACATCGTCTCGGAGAACATCAAGGAAGGGTCCCACGTGTAGGAAGGCCACACGATGCTCTCCAACTACTTCAAAATCGCCGTACGCAACCTGATGCGGTCGAGAACCTACTCGCTCANNATGAATGACGCCGGCAGACAACTGAAATGAGGAATATTCCGCCATGTTGAAGAGCCATCTCATAATCGCGCTCAGAAATCTTATCCGATTTAAGGCGTTCAGTTCCATTAATATTCTCGGTCTGGGCGTCGGCATCGGATGCACCATACTCATCCTTTTGTGGGTACAGGATGAACTGAGCTACGACCGGAGTCTTAAGAATGCGGAGAACATCTACATGGTACTGCGGGGAGACAAGGAGGCGTTGACGGCTGTAACATCCAGGTTACTCGCGCCGACAATACGGGAAGAACTGCCTGAAGTGGCAGATGCCACGAACCTCTTCAAGCTTCCCGAAAGCTTCAACTTCTATTTCAGGTACGGCAACAAGGGATTTGAGGAACGCCTCAGTCTCGCCGACACCAACTTCTTCAGCGTGTTTTCATTTGCGTTCAGGGAAGGGGACCGGGCGACCGCACTGATGGATCCAGGTTCAGCGGTAATTACCGACGGCATACGGAAGAAGTACTTCGGCGACGACAATGCCGTCGGGAAGACCCTCAGCGTGACTGCATTCGGGAAAGAATACCCGATGAGAGTCAGCGCCGTCGTGGACGACTTTCCGCACAACTCGACTATACAGAGTCCGATCATATTTCCCAACAGCTGGCTCCAGTCGCTCGGACTAAAGGATTACGGCTGGAAGAACCAATCCGTGCAGACATTTATTCATCTGAAAGACAGGGTGCGGGATGACGCCGGCATCCGGGCCCTCTCGTCACAGATCAAAGCGTGCGAACTGAGACACGACGTATTTCAGCCGGAGACTCTGGAGTACTCATTGCTTCCTCTCACCAGGAGCCATTTGTATGGAGGCGGCATCAAATTCTTGACGACGACGGGGGACATAAAGTATGTCCGTATCTTTCTCGCCATTGCCGCCATTATTCTGCTGATCGCCGGCATCAACTACATGAATCTGACGACAGCGCTGGGCCTGAGGCGCACGAAGGAAGTGGGCATAAAGAAAGCGGTCGGGGCAAGCAGGGAGATGCTGGTAGCTCAGTTCCTGGTGGAGAGTCTCGTACTTGCGTTCATTGCCATGGCCCTTGCCATGTTGTTTGTCGAGCTGTTCCTCCCCGAATTCAATCAGCTTTCGGGAAAACAACTGGTAATCGAATATTCGAACCCGTTGTTTGTCGCTCTCATCCTGACTGTGACCGTGATCGCCGGTCTCCTCTCCGGCTCATATCCTGCGTTCTTCCTTTCCTCATTCGCCCCTGATCAGGTACTCAAAGGGAAAGTGAAACCCGGCATCGGAGGCGTCTTCACACGAAAAGGACTCGTGGTGTTTCAGTTTGCCCTGTCAATTGTCATGATCATTTGCACAATCGTCGTCTTCAACCAGCTTGCGTTCATCCGGAACAGCAACCTCGGCTTTGACAAGGAGAATGTCGTCTGCATTTCTCTCACGGGAGAAGCCAACAACGGGTATGAGACTTTGAAAACGCGGCTGGAGACAGATCCGGATATTCTCGGGGTTACGCGCTCGGAATCGATGGACAGCAAGGGTTGGAATCGTACAAGAGGGGTAGGCTGGCAGGGGAAACAGAACGGCGACAACGCGTCGTTCTGGGTGCTTGGCGCAGATGTTGATTTGGCCTCGACCTACAGAATCGCAATGAGTCAGGGGAGGTTCTTCTCCAGGCAATTCCCGTCCGATCAGACAAATGCGTTCGTGGTAAACGAGGCCGCCGTAAAAGCGATGGGGATGAAATCGCCACTCAATCAAGACATTAGCGTGTTCTTGATTGACCGGCGGGAAGGGAAGATCATCGGTGTAACCAAGGATTTCCATTTCGCTTCGTTTCATACTGCTGTGGAGCCCTTGATAATTGCCATCCCCGACATCAACCAGCAGAACTTTTTCTACAGGACGGTATCCATACGGTTCCGGCCCGGGACTGTTTCCAACAGTCTGGCGTTTATCGAAAAGACATGGAAGGAGCAGATGAGGGATGTGCCGTTCAGTTATTACTTCTACGACGAATCATTGAAGGCGCAATACAGCGCCGAACAGCGGATGGAGACTATCTTTAAGTATTTCTCGTTCCTGGCCATACTTATTGCGAGTCTCGGCCTGTTTGGCCTGGCTTCCTTTTCCGCGGCCCAGCGGATCAAAGAAATCGGGATACGAAAAGTTCTGGGCGCAACTGTCACCGATATCACCCTGATCCTCTCGAGGGAGTTTGTGATGCTTGTTGTCCTCTCCAACGTTATCGCATGGCCTGTGGCGTATTACGTCATGGACAGATGGCTGGAGAATTTCGCCTACCGGACCGGGATCTCCTGGCCGACGTTTCTCCTGGCGGGCGCAATTGCACTGTCTGTCGCACTCCTGACTGTCAGTTACCAGGCAATAAGGGCGGCGCTCGCCAATCCCGTTGAAGCCCTCAGATATGAATAGCGGAGACATTTCAGCAACGGAGGGTATTAGAGCAATGACCGATTCCCGATCATCAGCCTCTGAGCCGCTGATCCGGCTCAGAGGGATCGCCCGATGGTATTCCAGCGGATTCATGAAGTCGTACGTCCTGCGTGAGATCAACCTCGGGATTCGCGAGGGGGAATTTGTCTCGATCATGGGCCCATCGGGATCCGGGAAGTCGACGCTCCTGCACATACTCGGAATGCTGGATGAACCCTCCGCCGGAGAATACGAGTTCCTGGGAGAGCAGGTGCACAAGCTGAGCGCGAAGGAGAAAACGGAGCTCCACAAGCATTATATCGGATTCGTGTTCCAGAGCTACCACCTGATCGATGACCTGACGGTCTACGAGAACCTGGAGACGCCGCTTCTGTACAAGAATGTCAAGTCGTCCGAGCGGAAGAGTCTTGTGAGCGACGTCCTGGACAGGTTTCAGATCGTCGCAAAGAAGGACCTCTTCCCGAACCAGCTCTCAGGGGGGCAGCAACAGCTCGTGGGGATCGCCAGGGCCGTGATTACGAGCCCCAGGCTGATACTGGCGGACGAACCGACAGGAAACCTGAACTCCGCACAGGGGGTGGAGATCATGGAGCTCTTCACGAAACTGAACCGGGAAGGGACAACCATTGTGCAGGTGACCCATTCCGAGAAGAACGCGTCGTACGGGAGGAGAACCATCAATCTCCTGGATGGACGTGTCGAAGAGCCAACTCATGATTAACAGGCCGTTAAAAAACCAGACTCATGTCACGTTTCGCTGACGGAGTCGGGGCCTTTGACGACGCCCAGGTCACTAGATCCCAGGACCTCTACAACTCTATATGCTTCAACGAGATTGCCCGCGGAACCAGCCTGTCAGTCCCCCTCCAGCCATCACGTGATGTATATCATAGGCTAATTGACCGATTTGTGATTTATTTCACATGAAAAGCGAGAGGCTGGTTCAGCGTGCCCCCGGATTCGGGGGAGAAAAACAGATGGAATATGAAGACAAAGCGATTTCAATTCGAAAAATACGAGATCATCTCAGCGATCGGGCACGGAGGAAACGCCACGGTGTACCAGGCGATACAGAAAAACCTGGACAGGATGGTCGCGCTGAAGGTCCTTCTCCCTGCGCTCGTGAACGACCTCGGATACCTGGAGAGATTCCATCTCGAGGCGCGTTCCATCGCGAAGCTGCGGCACCCGAACATCGTCACGATATATGACGAGGGGAACGAGCAGGGGGCACATTTCATCGCGATGGAGTTGCTGGAAGGGAAAGACCTGCAGCGCCTCGTGAAAGAAAAAGGACCCATGCAACTTCAGGACGCCCTGGAGATGGCGAAGTGCATCGCGGGCGCGCTGGATTACGCTCACGGCAACGGCATCATACACCGGGACGTCAAGAGCTCGAACATCATCATGTCGCCCGCACGGGGTCCAGTCCTGACAGATTTCGGCATCGCGCAATCAGGCGTCACGTCGGTCCATACGAAATCGGGCTCGGTGCTCGGCACTCCGGAATTCATGAGTCCGGAACAAGCCGCCGGAAAGACCGTCGACACGAGGACGGACTTTTACAGCCTGGGCGTTGTCCTCTACCATGCGCTGAGCGGGCACTATCCCTTCCAGGGGGACAACCCGATAACCACGATAGAGAAGATACTCTACGAAGACCCCGTCCCCCTCGGCAGGCTGGTGAAACTCCCGGCAGCGCTCGAGCGTGCCGTCGAACAGTGCCTGGTCAAGGATCCGGACAAGAGAGTACGGGACGGAAAAGAGCTGATCGAACTGTTGAATGAGTGTACAAGGGAAACCTCCGCACGCCAGTCACACGCACCTGTAAGCATTGCGGCAGGACAGTCTGTGGCGGAGCCGTCGCAGGGAAATGCGGAGAGCCCGGCAACCCGGAAGGTGCCACAGTTCGCCCCGCAACGCCCGGCACATCCAAATCGGACCGGCCGGACCGGCAGACGGGCCACGATCTTGCGGACGGTTCTGCTCGCGATAGTCGCGTGCATGATGCTGACGGGGTATGTTGCCTGGCAGAAGGGGCTCAAAGCGAATGTGAGAACAACGCACAGGGAGACCGCCACTGTCGCCCCGCCGGAACTCAAACCCGTCCCGAACCTGATCGGGACGACAAAGGAAGAGGCGATGACGCTCCTTGCACGTGAAGGGTTCGAAGTTGGAAGCGTGCTCATGGTTGCTGTTCCAAATTCCGAAGAAAAGGGGAAGGTCGACACACAGCGTCCGGTGCGCGGCATCATGGCCCTCCCGGGAACAACGGTGGATCTGCTTATCGGCGAATAATCGCCAAACTTGCGCATTCGATGGGGATCAGTTATTATAGTACCCCGGTGCGTAGGTGGCCGCAGGCGACATATTCCCGTATTCGAAAAGCAGGTGATTTCATGAAGATTGTCCCAGCAATCGGAATTTGTCTCGCCATTTTTCCCCTCCTGTCTCATGCCCAGAACGTCCGGAAGTCCCTCTCCCCCGAAGGGGTGGAGGCGGGCGCATTTTCCGTCAGCACGAGGAAGGACTCGATCGGCAACGTCCAGACCGGGAGCTCGAAAACCGACAGCGTGACTGTCACGAACACCGGGACGACCACGCTGACCATAAGCTCCGTCACCTCGAGCAACGCCCAGTTTAAGGTAGGTCCCGCGAGCGCATCCATACTGACCGGCGCCGCAAGGAAATTCGGCATCACATTCGCTCCGACCTCGGCAGCCCCGCAGACCTCCTTCATTGTGTTCGCTCACAACGGACCGACAACGCCGGACACCGTGACAGCCACAGGGACCGGGACTGCCCCCACGTTTTCGGTCAACCGGAAGACCGTTCCCTACGGATTCGTCGTCATAGCCACGGCGAAGCCCGACAGCGTGACGGTCACGAATACCGGCACCGCCGCACTCGTGATAAGCAGCGTCGCATCGACAAGCGTCCGATATGCGGTCAGCCCGGCGAGCGGCACGATCCAGCCGGGTGCGAGGAGCACGTTCAGGATCACGTTCACGCCGGCGGTGACCGGGGTCCAGAACGGGAATATCGTATTCACGCACAACGCGTCCACCATCCGTGACACGGTCGCTGTCAGCGGCACGGGGACAGGATTCTCCGTCAACCGGAGATCGGTGGCATTCGGGAATGTCCCGGTGACAGGCAACTCGAGAGACAGCGTCATCGTCACGAATGCCGGGGCGGCCACGCTCACGATCAGCAGCGTCACGTCGGGCAACGGGACGTTCAGCGTGAGTCCGGCCGGCGCCTCGATCGCCGCGACCGCGAGCGCGAAGTTCTACATCACGTTCACCCCGGCGAACACGACCGCGCAGACGGGGAACGTCGTCTTCATCCATAACGCATCGAGTTCACCCGACACGGTCGCCGTGAGCGGCACCGGGACGCTCCCCGGTTTCGCGCTCGACCGGAGGACCGTCCCGTTCGGATTGGTGCTGCTCGGGCAGAACAGATTCGACAGCGTGACGGTTTCCGACACGGGGAAGGCGGCTCTCGTGATCAGCAGCGTCGTTTCGAGCAACGGAGCGTTCACGGTGAACCCCGCGAACGCCACGATACAACCCGCGCAATCGAGAAAATTCTATCTTACGTTTACCCCTGCGAACACAAACCTGCAGACCGGCGCCGTCGTCTTCAACCACAACGCGCCGGGCGCGCATGACACCGTGACAGTGAGCGGCACCGGCGCTGCGGCGGCATTTTCAGTGAACCGGAGGACGGTCCCGTTCGGGAGCGTCGTCGTCGGGGGATCGAGGCTCGACAGCGTCGCCGTGAGCGACACAGGGTCGGCTCCGCTTGTGATAAGCAGCATCGCCCCGGGGAGCGGGCCATTTACAGTGAACCCTGCCGGCGCGACGATACTGCCCGGCGGCACGAGAACTTTTTTCATAACATTCACGCCGCTCAGCGGCGGCGCGCAGAACGGCAACCTCGTGTTCAACCATAATGCCCCCGGTCTTCATGACACGGTGACGGTGAGCGGCACCGGGGTCGCCCCGCTTCCCGCGCCTCTCCTGTCGGCTCCCGCAAGCGGTTCGACCGGTCAGTCGCTCCCCGTCGCGCTAAGCTGGAGCAGCGCCAATGGCGCGACCGGCTACTGGCTCCAGATGGCGACAGATCCCTCGTTCGTTACGATCGTGATCAGCGATTCGACAATTGTCTCAACCGGGAGGGGGGTGAGCGGGCTTCCCCAGAATACGCAGTATTACTGGCGGGTCAGCACCCGGAACGCCGCCGGGGCGGGCCCCTTCTCTTCAGCCTGGACATTCACGACGGTTGCATCCGGAGCGGTAACAGGAACGGTCGGGTTCTCCGGAGACGTAAGCTCGACATCGTACCGGATGTTCGGTTTGCCGGGGGTTGGAACGAGGAAGGTGGGGGACATTCTCACCGGCACACAGAAGACCGACTGGAGGATGATCAGGGACAACGGGAAGGACACAACATATCCCGCCTACTATGTGGACCTCACCGCCGATTCCGCCCTGAAGACAGGCGAAGGCTACTGGCTCCTTCAAAGAAAGGACCTGAACGTCTCGAGGACTGACACGCTGCCGGCACTCGCAACGGACGGGACATACGGCATCCCTCTCCACAGCGGATGGAACATGATCACCGATCCGTTCAGTTCAAGCGTCCTGCGGACGGCCGTGATTGCGGCAAACGGTCTCCCGGCGGGGACGCTCTTCTGGGAACATGCCGGCGCGACAAGAACTTCAAGCGGGACGACGCTCGACCCGTTCAAGGGATATTATTTCGACAACGACACGTTGAACCTCACGAAGCTCAAGATCCCCTACCCGTTCGGGACGACCGTCGCCAAGCTCGCAAAGGCCCCCGGCGTGGACTGGCGCGTGGAGCTCATGTTCGACAGCGACATCAATACGGACAGGGACAACTACATCGGGATCGCGCCATCGGTCGGGACGGGACGGAATGAGCTTGACCAGCATGAAGCGCCGCTCGTGTTCGACCAGGGGTTCCTCTATTTCGTGCGTCCGGAGTGGGATCCGGTGCACAGCCGGTTTGCCACCGACATACGGGGAGGACTGGGAACCGGCCAGACGTGGGATTTTGAAGTGTGGAATCCCCGGAACGGAGCCGGGAAGATAACGCTCCTCGGGCTGGAGGGGATCCCCGCCGGGAACCAGGTCGTTCTCGTGAACGCGCTGAACACCTCCCCCGTGGACATGCGCAGGAGCAATGTGTACACGTACCAGACCTCCTCGGCGAAGATGCAGTTCAAGCTCATCGTCGGGACGAAGGAGTATGCGGACGGAGAGACCTCAAAGCTCATACCACAGGCATACGAGCTTACGCAGAACTATCCCAACCCCTTCAATCCGAGCACGACGATCAGTTACATGCTGCCTGCGGGGTCATACGTACGATTGGAGATACTCTCGGTAATCGGAGCGCGCGTCCGCGTTCTTGACGAGGGGTACCGTGCCGCGGCCACCTATTCCGTGGTCTGGGACGGGAAGGACGAGAACAGGCAGACGGTCTCCAGCGGGGTCTACTTCTGCCGGCTGGTCGCAGGAGGAAGCGCGATACGGACACGCAAACTTGTACTGGTGAGATAAGGATGAGCATACAGGGATTAGCCGGCAGGCTGAGAGGGATCAGCAGCGTTCTGATACTCGCATTCCTGGTTGCGTTCGCGGACTTCCCGGCCGTCGCCCGCACGGGGGGGGATGCCGTGATTCGCGTTTCAAACCAGGAAGTACGCATAGAGGGGGAGGTCGCGCTCATCAGCTTCGATCTCGAGGCAACGGAAGGGGGGACATATCTCATCGCCGTCGAGCTCAGACGGGAGAGCGATCGCTCGTTCAGCCTTGTCCCTTCCAACCTTACCGGCGACATCGGTGAAGTAAAACCGGGGGGCGCAAAGAAGATCATCCGGTGGGAATACCTGAAAGACTTCCCGTTCGGGCTCACCGGAGAAGACTATTATTTCAGGATCGAAGCAAGCCGGCCCGGGGGGTTCCCCTGGCTGTGGGTAGGCCTGGGTTCGGCCGCTGCAGCAGGGGCTGCGGTCGTGATCCTGGCGGGAAAATCATCCGCCGCGTCCGCTCCCCCGGGAGCGTCGGAGCTGCCGCTGCCTCCCGCACGCTGACGGTATTCAACAGAAAAGCGATCAGGTCCATCATGCGCATAGAACTCCTGCTGGCCGCTCTGCTCACCGCTGTGACGGTCTCCCCGGGCCAGGTCACTGTCCGTACGCGGGCATTCTCATTCGGGAAGCCGGGGCTGGGAGTGAAAGCGGAATTCCTGGCGGAGAACGGGACTGCCTGGCTCAATGCGAATGCCAGGGGGATGCTCACGCTGATCATATCCAACAGCGGAGCCGCGACTGCGCGCGGAGCGATCGTCACGCTCTCGCCGGGGGCACAACTGAAAGATGTGCAGATCGTTCCCCTTGACTCGCTGGGGGACATCAAGCCGGGGGAGATACGGACGGAGAAGATCGCCGTCTCGGCCCCGGGGGACGCACAATCCGGGACCGGGCCGATCGTCATCACGGTGACGGCCGGACCGGGGCCCGTCTCCGCCGAGACCAAAGTGGAAATCGCCGTGCGGGGTATCCCTGTCCCCCGGCTCTCGATGAAGGTAACCGGAGAAGTGGGGGGCGTGACCGCGGGTGAAATATCGAAAATACGAGGGGTCGTGCAGAACACCGGGACGGGCGAGGCGCGCGGTGTGACCGCTTCGTTCCCCGCCCCCTCTCCGGGGTCGGCATCGGGGTTAGCGGAGACCGGCAAGACGATCCCGCTCGGTACTATCGCCCCGGGGTCGTCGAAGGAAATATCGCTGACGATTAAGGCGAAGGGGGCCGCAAGAGGTCCCGCCACGTTCGTCGTCTGGCTGGACGAGGAGAGCTCGAGGTTCTCCGTCTCCGAGACACTTTCCGTACAGGTGAAACCCGCCGGTTCCGGAGCGGAGGAGGCGGGACTTGCGGCATTCAATACGGGGGATTACAACCAGGCCATTGCATCGTTCGAACGAGTGGTCGCGGCGGGGAATGCCACAAAAGAGGTCTATTTCAGGCTGGGTTTCTCCTATTTCAAGACCCGGAACCGGTCGCGCTGCCTGGCAGCCATGCAGAAATCTTCCGGTCTCGGGAGCAATGAAGCGAAGGCCTGGCTCAACGAAAACACCACCCAGGTCGTGAGCACCACGGTCACCCACAAACAGATCGACCCCGACCTGTTCGGAGGCTACAATCCGCCCGTCGGAGTCGGCGTGCTCCCCTTCCTCGACTCCCTCAGACACGACACGCCGCTGACAATCAGGCTGTACAATGCGCTCAAGGCAAAGAACGAAACGCTCAGGGTATTCCCATTCTCCACGATCAAGTCCGAGCAGGCATCATGGGGGCTTACCCCCCTCGATCCGTCGAACCGGCAGATCCTGAGCGCTCTCGAGAAAGACCTCGCGATGAATTTTGCCGTCGCGGGGGTTGCCCGGGACACGACGGGGTCGTCATTCAGGATGCAGGTCATCCGGTGCAGGGACGGGGAACCTGTTCTCACGCAGGAATTCCGTCCGAGCACGAATTCAACCGCCATCGACGACGCGGTGGAGCTCCTCCTGAAGGGGAAAGCGCCCGTGTACACGAGCTCGCGGACCGTGGAAGTGAAGCTCCCGCAGGATCGGACGGGGAACTGATTGAATGCCCCGCGGGATGTTTGACTAATACGCGCGGTATCTGTCGAACGTCTCGATCATCGCCATCAGGTTGGCGATGGGAACCCTCGCCTGGATGTTGTGTATCGCATTGAAGACAAATCCTCCGTGCGGCCCGAACTTCTCGATGCGGGATCTTACCTCCGCGGCCACCTCCCCGGGGGTCCCGAACGGAAGGGTCTGTTGCGTGTCGACGCCACCGCCCCAGAACGTCAGCGCTTCCCCGAACTCCGATTTGAGCGCCGCCGGGTCCATCTCCGAGGCGGAGCACTGGACCGGGTTCAGTATGTCGAACCCGCTCTCGATGAAATCGGGGATCAGCCGGAAGACGGAGCCGCAGGAATGAATGAACGACTTCCAGCCAGTATGCGCGTGTATCCAGTTGTTCACTTCCCTGTGGAAAGGCTGGTAAAGATCCCTGTAGGACTTCGGGGATATGAACGGGCCGCACTGGGTGCCGAAATCGGTCCCGGTCGTGAACGCGGCAACCACCCTGTCGCCGACGACCGAATACAGTTTCGCGAGGTTCTCCAGCGCGATCTCGCATTGCTTCTCGAACACGCTCCGGACAAACTCCTTCCGTGACACCGTGCTCACGTACCACTCCTCGATGTCCCGGATCCCCCGCGGATCCCTGAGCCACATCGCAGGGACCAGAGCGATATCCCCGAACGCCGTCCCTCCGAACGAAGCGAGCAGGGCTTTGTCTGTCGTTGTGTAAAGCCTCTCTGCCTCCTTTCTGAAATGTTCCAGGTCTTCAACCGCAATGGGGGTGAATTCCTCAAGGTTGTCCCCGACGCTCAACGTCGCATCGTCGATCGGCTGCTGCCGGACTATCGCATCGACGTAATATCCCCCCTTCGGCATCCTCCCGCTCGGAGCCAGTGTCCTGTCCCCTTCCGGATACAGCAGAATGTCCCCGTTGGGCTCCGGAACGGTATTGAAGCCCTCAGGAACGAGTACGGGCGTGCCGTCAAAAAGGCGCCATTCCTTCCAGTGTGCGTTTTCAAAGCCGAACATCGTCTTCCTCCCCCAGAGGCAGGCGACATCGATGCCGATCGCGTCCATAAGGTCGGGAGCGATTTCCCCGAGGATCTGATACGGCTCGACCACTTTAACGGGGGTACCCGGAGGGTCCAGAGAGAGCGCCTGGCGGAGCCTGTAGACCGTGCTCGCCTGCATCCCCGTTACCGCACACCCGCCGAGATCGAACGGGATCTTGTCCGCCTCCCTGTGGTTCAGCGCAGCAATGACCCGCTCGCGGGATGTCATGACCATATCCTCCGGGTGTTCGACACAATGACCGATTCTATCTGAACAGCCAGTACAGGACGATAAACAGAGCGATCACAACGCCGGAGAGGACGCGGTAGTCTCCAAGCCAGCGCCCCCCCGCTTCTCCCCGCAACGGCTCACGCCAGCTGTTCCAGACGAGCGCCTTCGACTCCTCCTTGAGCAGCTCCGGCGAAATATACGACGCGGCGATCATCAACGCGCTGCACCCGACGAGGAGATAGAACGCCGTCATCATGAAATTGCCGTGGTACCATCCGTTCCAATCGATGAAGAACATGATGAACCCGGCGACGGCGCCCGCGACCAGCGTGATGTATGCGGCTTTCCCGGAGGCGCGCTTCCAGAAGACGCCGAAGAGAAATACCGTGGTGATCGGCGGGGCGATGAATGAGATCAGCTTGTTGAGCCCCTCGATGATCGTCCCGTAGTGTCCGAATATGGGAGAGAGAACAATCGCCAGCACTGTTGCGACAACCGTCGTGATTTTTCCGACACGAACGAGCTGATGGTCCCCGGTGAGAGGACGCCAGCGCTTCACGATATCATAGGAGACGAGCGTCGCGGTCGAATTGAGCGCGGCGGAGCAGGTCTGCATCGCGGCCGCGAGCATGGCGGCTGCGATGAGTCCTTTGAGTCCTTCGGGGAGCAGGTGCATGATCATGAATGTGTAGGTATCGGCTGCCGCTTTCGGTCCGGCACCGAGCATCCCCTTCTGTACCAGGGCGACGCACATGACGCCCGGGAGGACGAAGAAGAAGACGGGGAGGATCTTGAGGAAGGCGCAGAAGAGAGGGCCGAGACGCGCCTGCTTCTCATCCCGCGCCGCCAGGACCCTCTGGACAATCGTCTGGTCGCAGCACCAGTACCAGATCCCGAGGACCGGGTACCCGAGGAATATCGAATACCACGGGAGCCCCGATGGGTCCCCTGCGGGGCGGAGCATGCTGAGGAAGTTCCCCGTCCCCCATGTGACGTTCGATCCCGGGATCACCGCCATGGGGTGCGGGTGCGTCGCGAGTGCCGACACGAGCTCGGACCATCCCCCGATCTTCATGTAGCCGACGAGCGTGATGGCAACGGCCCCCGCGAGCAGGAGCACGGTCTGCGCGCTCTCCGTCATCACCACCGCGAGAAGCCCGCCGATCATCGTGTAGATCCCGGTGACGACGCCGAGGATGATGATGAAGAACATCAGCGTGTCAATCCCCAGTATCGTCGCCGCCGGATTGATACCGAGTATCCCCCGCAGCACCCATGCGGCGGTATAGAGAGCGACGCCGATATGGATCACGATCGCGGAGACGATCGATATGACGGCGAGCCAGTCGCGGCACTTCCGGTTGTACCGGCGCTCCAGGTAGTCGGGGAGGGTCGCCACACG
Source organism: Ignavibacteriota bacterium (assembly GCA_003161955.1). Lineage (GTDB taxonomy): Bacteria > Bacteroidota > Ignavibacteria > UBA10030 > UBA6906 > Fen-1273. The sequence continues at coordinate 32,626 of PMND01000042.1, forward strand.
GGACCGGAGATAGAGGGGAGCGAAAAAGAGCGAGAGGAGCACGAGCGTGAACCCCGCCATCCACTCGAAGTTGCCGTAGATGAGCCCGTACTTGTAGGCGGATTCCGCGAGGCTCACGAGGTGGACCGTCGAGATATTGGCCGCAAACATGGCCAGTCCGATCACGGGCCAGGTGAGCGTGTTCCCCGCCAGGAAATAGTGGCTTCCTTCACCCCCCTTGCGGCGCCGCGATCCCGCCCAGAAACCAAGCGTCACAATTCCGAGAAGGTACGCGGTGATGATAAGTATGTCGATCCGGGAAAGTGTCACGGCTCATTCAGGGAGCTTGAATATGCGGTCCATGAGTTTCCATTTCTCGCTCGAGCTGGCGCCCGGGAGAGATTGCTGGAACTTCGCGACGAACGCCTCCCATTCCTTCTGCCGGGGGAGTCCGGAGAGCTTCGCCATATCCCTGTCGAAATCAAATTCGGGCGTGGTCTCCATGATCATGAACAGGCGTGTCCCCAGGAGATAGATCTGCATGTCGACGATGCCGACCCTGCGTATCCCCTTCGGAATCTCCGGCCATATGTGCTCGTTCATGTGCCAGTATTTGTACTCCCTGACGAGCGTCGAGTCGTCCTTGAGGTCGAGCGTGAGACAGTAGCGCTTCGTTTCGGACGGCTTTTTCCCTGCCGGCGCCTCCCCTCCGGGGGCGGTTGAACTCCCTGCCAGGGTCAGGAATGCACTGAACACAGGGAGGTACCAGAAGCAGTTTGCGGTCTTCATCTGTCTTCCTTTCAGGGTGACTTATGGTCGGCGGATCTTTATTCCCATTGTCCCCGGGAGCCGCCGGTTCGCAACAAGTATGAGATATCCCCCTCCCCCGGCACCGGAGAGTTTCCAGCCCAGCGCACTGGAACGGTATTTTTCAATGACGCCACGGAGCGATTCGCCGGCCATGTGGGGAAACATCGCCACCTGTGCCTCGAAGGAGTCTGTGAAACTCCGGCCGAAGGAATTTATCTCTCTCTCGAGCAGCGCGTTCCAGCACTCGACCGAACTCGTCGCCAGACGCTCCGCCCCGGCTTCGTTGATGTTCGTGTCCGTGAGAACGACATAGCTCCCGTCCCTGGGGCCAAGCGTCACGAGAGAGAGATGCTTCTCGATAAACACGAGGACATCCTCTCTGAGGCACGACTCGATCGAATCCGGCCAGTATGCGCCGTTGTAGTTGAGCCTGTTGAGACCGGGGAGAACAATGCCGAGTGCATCCTGGGATCCGGAGATCACCTCGGTCCCCGGGGGGTTGTCGTAGGTGAAGAGAACTTTTGCCAGTTGCTCCCGGTCCCCCCCCGGTATATCGGTTTTCCAGAGCTCGACCGCCTTCCTGCGCGTGCTGGATGCCATGCCGCTCCGGTCATTGAAATCGACGGTCGGTTCCAGCGAAATGGTCAGAACGGGGCCGGGGGCGAATTTCGAGACAAACGGTTGATCAAGCCATCCCCCGGCCAGGTCGATGCGGTAAGGAATGTTGCATTCGGTCCTGAGCGCGGTCGTCGACCGGACCGGGAGCGTCCCGTGCGGGATGCGCCTGCTGATGACATACTCTATCCGCCTGCTCCGGCAGAGCTCTTCCTTCTCGGGGCTGTTACCATCCTCGTTCACGAACAGTATATCCGGGCGCTCAGCCTCGAGCTCTTCCGTAAAATCGAGTACCCCCCACCCCCTGTTCACGATGCACTTCTTCACGCAGGACAGAGATTCCAGAAGGTACTGCCGCTCCTGCTGCGTATAGACGGGGTAGCGTCCCTTGAGGTTCTTCACGTTCTCATCCGAACCGATTCCGACAACCAGGTCGCCGTGCTGCGCCGCCTCTGCGAGAAATGCGACGTGCCCGCTGTGAAGAAGGTCAAAACAGCCCGTAACAAATACTTTCCTGGTTTTCGGAAGACGTGCCGCCATCGTGATTGAGAAATTTGCGAGGTGTGGAGAGAGAACGGTGCAACGGAATTGCCGGCGTGAACGCCGGCGGGATCGCCGGCGTCAGCATGCGGCTCCTGTTATCATACTGAAGTGGCTGACAAATAACAAGAAGGGAATCTACGCCTCTGGAATCATTGTAGCACCTCTGCCAGGGTCGTGAGCAACTTCTCCGCTGAGTACGGTTTTGTCAAAAATGCCTGCACGTTGGAATCCGAAGCGGTTGTGAGTTGCCCCTTGGTCGTCAATCCACTGGCCGCTATGATTTTTACATCCGGGTTTATCTTTTTCAACGCGAGAATTGCGGCAGTCCCATCCATTACAGGCATCGCAATGTCGGTGATCACAACTTTGATCTTCCTCTTGTATTCAGCATAGACAGCGACTCCTTCCGCGCCGTCGCTCGCAGTCCTGACTCTGTAGCCATGCGCCTTCAGCGTTGCCCCTGTAATTTCCCGGATAGCTGCCTCATCATCAATGACGAGGATCAGCTCACCATTTCCCAGCGGGAGATCCGCCTCCTCGCTCGCCACCGCTTGATTTGAAACCGCTCCTGTCGCCGGGATATATATCCTGAACGTCGTCCCTTTCCCCTCCTCGCTCTCCAGGTTGATAAACCCTTCATGACTTCGTACGATGGCAAGCGTGGTTGAAAGGCCAAGCCCGGTTCCAATGCCGACTTCCTTCGTCGTGAAGAAGGGCTCAAAGATCTTCTCCCGGATATCTGCAGGAATTCCCGTCCCCGTGTCAGTGATCACGATGCAAACATACGCCCCCGGTTTCGCCTCGGGATTCATGCGCGAGTACGTTTCATCCAGCGTTCTGTTCTCGGCCGATATTGTAAGAGTTCCTCCAACGGGCATGGCATCCCGCGCATTGATCAGCATATTCAGCATCACCTGGTGCATCTGTGTCGGGTCGGCGTAGACCGTCCAAAGGTCCCGTGGAATGTCTGATTTAATCTCGATCGATTTTGGAAAGGTCTCACTGAAGATCTTGACAAGCTCGATGACGACATGCTTGAGTTGCAGGAGAATACGCTCACCTTTGACGCCACGTCCAAATGCGAGCACCTGCCTGACGATGTCTGCGCCGCGCTTCGCCGACGTGTCAATCATCATGAGGATTTTCTGTCCCCCCGGATCGGATATTTTGTCTCTCAGGACCTCGATCGCCATCATGATCGGCGCAAGAACATTGTTGAGATCATGGGCAATACCGCCGGCAAGCGTGCCAATGCTTTCCATGCGCTGTGCCCGCAGGAATTGTGCCGCGAGTCTCTTTTCCTCGGTCACATCACGGGAGACGATGAGAACCTGGGAAGCCTTGCCGTCACTATCTCGTATCACGGTTCCCTTTGAGTCGATCGTGCGTGTGGATCCATCCTTGAGCAGGAACCGGTATTCTATCCGTTGTCCGATACCCGTTCTGACGGTATCCTGAAACACCTGCTTTACCCTTGCCACATCGTCAGGATGGATCTCCTGAAATCCATCCGTTGCCTTCAATAACTCCGGATCCCCCAGAATCGTCCTGTAGGAGGGGCTGTTATAGATCCTCCTTCCGTCCAGGTCCACCAACGCAATCATGTCTATGACATTTTCCGCAATCAAACGAAATTGTTCTTCACTCTTCTTGAGATGTTCGTCCGCTTTTTGCCGGTCGGAAATGTTCCGCGCCACACCGACGTATGCCACCGCATTCCCTGCCTCGTCTTTCACAACCGAGGTCCAGAGTTCTACGGGGAAATCACTTCCGTCTTTTCGCCGGTTCATAATTTCACCGTGCCATCCCCGGCCCTGAGTATCGCGGAGAATGTGATCTGTCATCGCTGCCGGCGTGTGAGGTGCTCTCACAAAGGAAACACTTTTGCCAAGCAACTCCTTTGCGGTATATCCATATGTTTGCTGAAACGCGTTATTGACAAAGATAAACCTGTCTTCCAGATCGGTAATAGAGATACAGTCCTGAACAGAAGCGATGGTTTGCGCCATGAGTCTGAGGTCCCGCTCCGCCTGCTTGCGTTCGGTGACATCGCGATCTATGCCGATCGAGTACGGCTTTCCCCGCCATGTGATCGGCATGGCGACATACTCGATGACATTGTTTTTCCCATCCGGTCGAATCCATGAGAATGTGCCCTGATATGACGTTCCCATGGTCAGGGATTCCATGCGAACGACATTTGCCGTATCTTCGAGTGTTATCTGGAGTCCCTGCGTGCTACCGAGCTGGAACAGTTCTTCGCGGGTTCGCCCTGCCATCGCGGCGTACCGATCATTACACTCGACAAGTACTCTTTTCGAGGGATCCGGATCATCGCTGTAAATGCTTATGCCGTCAAACACATGATCGAACACCATGCGAAATCTTTCTTCGGAATCCCGAACCGCCTCCTCCGCCCGCTTGCGCTCGGTGATCTCGCGCGCAATGACCTGCGTCCCCTTCGATCCTTGCCAATCGATAGCGACTGTGCGTACCTCCACATCAACCGCGGTGCCGTCAAGGCGAATGAATTGTCCTTCGAGAGGGGGCGCAGGCTGACCGCCGGAGATCAGGTTCCAGCGCTCGCGCTCGTTCTCGTGATCTTGGGGCCGTACGATCTCGAATACGGGCTTCCCGATCAGTTGCGACGGACTCTGAGCCCCGAGCATCAGGCAAAAAGATGGGTTAACGAATGTGACGCGGCCGTCGAGGTGGACGAAGAGTGCATCAGGCGAGGATGTGACCATCGCGCGGTAACGCTCTTCGCTTTCACGCAATGTTTTATCCGCCTGCTGTCGTAATTGTTTTTCCTTTAATTCTTCATGTGCCCTCTCAATAGCCAAGGGAAGTCTTGCAATGCGGTCTTTTAATACGTAATCGACAACCCCTTGCTTTAAGAGTTCAATGGCAGCGTCTTCCCCGACCGATCCGGAAACGCAAATGAAAGGAACATGCGGGCAGATGTCGATGGATAACTGCAATGCCTCGAACGCATTGAAGCCGGGACATTTGAAGTCACTTAAGATGACATCATACGTATGGCTGCGAAGCAAAGAGACAAATTCGTCTTTCTCCACCGCACAATCCATACTGAGATCATAACCTGCTCCCGTGAGTAACTCGCGTATGATCTCAATGTCCGGAGGAGAACTCTCCAGACACAAGACTCTCAACGCAATCTTCCCCGCCGTTTCATGCGCCATTGTACTTCGTCCCTCCCGGCGGCAAATCGTTACTCACCGCGCAAAAGACAGAAGCCTCCATCATCTTTCGAATCCAGAGGCTCTCAAAAATGTCAAACCCAACCCGCTCAGGATCCGGGTCGAGCATATGTGTTGATGATCTAAACAATTGCGTTACCAATAGCAAACCACGAAAAAAGGTCGGAGCGCATCAAAGGNNAAATCCCAAGCTTTTTACATAAATTGAAGTACAGCAAAAAAGGGGGGGAGAACCTGCATGGCTATCCGGATATTGTGTGTGGATGATGAGCAATCGGTTCAAGATTTGGTATCAACGCATTTGATGTTACAGGGCTTTGAAGTAAGGACAGCGGCCAACGGGGAGGAGGCAATCAAATGCCTTGAAGGTGAGTCATTCGACCTTCTGCTTCTTGATATCGAGATGCCGAAGATGAATGGCCTTGAGGTTCTGCGTTACATAAAGAGCCGCCATATTGATGTTCATCCCATAATGCTCACAGGCGCTGACGACCTGCAAGCACTGAGTGAATGTGCGCGGTGGGGCGCGTTCGACTATCTCCCGAAGCCCTACAATTTTCATGAATTGATGGATTCAATCGATCGAGTGCTCGCCGAGGAAGTTCATGCCGGCTGAGGGGAGAGCAGGGTGGGAATCTGCGGAGAAATCCTTATGTTTCAATTGACACAGCCCGTCACACCATTCCGGAGATTTCACGCTGGCACGCAGGCAAACCACCCCTCCCCCTACATGGCGCGAGCGAATCAACGCGTTCCAGTACGTTCCCCCATTTCTCCGGCTCGTCTGGCAGACGCACCGCGGTTACACGATATCCATCGCGGTCCTCCGGCTTCTCCGCTCCTTCTTCCCCGTCGGCGCGCTCTGGGTGGGGAAGCTGATCATCGACACCGTGCTCGCGATACGGGGGGGGACGGCGGGCGCGTCACGGCTCTGGGAGCTTGTAGCGCTTGAGATTGCCATTGTGGTCGCGGGGGAGATTCTTGCACGGGGATCCGCGCTCATCGAAAGCCTCCTCGGGGATCTTTTTTCCAACGTGACGAGCGTCCGTCTCATGGAGCACGCCGCGACGCTCGACCTGTACCAGTTTGAAGACCCCGCATTCTATGACCAGCTCGAGCGGGCACGGAGGCAGACGACAAGCCGCATCGGCCTCCTGGCGCAGCTCCTTTCCATGGGGCAGGACGCCGTAACTCTTGCCTCGCTCGGCGTTGCGCTCCTTGTGTACAGTCCCTGGCTCCTGCTCCTCCTCGCGGTCGCCGTGGTGCCCGGTTTCCTCAGCGAGACGCATTTCGCCGGGCTTGAATATTCTCTCCTCTTCCGGTACACCCCCGAGAGGAGACGGCTCGACTATCTCCGCTATATCGGCGCGAGCGACGAGACGGCAAAGGAGGTCCAGCTCTTCGGACTCGCTCCCTGGCTTATCGAACGGTTCCGGGTTATCTCGCAGCGTTTCTATGACGAGAACCGGCGCCTCTCGATACGGAAAGGGATCGTCAGCACCGGGCTATCGCTCATCGGCACCGCGGGGTACTACGGGGCGTACGTGGTGGTGCTCCTCCAGGCAATCGCCGGGGTCCTCTCGATCGGTTCGCTCACGTTTCTCGCCGGTTCGTTCTCCCGGAGCCGTGACCTGATACAGAGGCTCCTCCTGGGGGCGAGCGCGATCTACGAACAGTGCCTGTACCTGAAGGACCTCTTCGGTTTCTTCGCCATGAAACCGACGATACTCTCGCGGGCGGGGGCTCCCCCCGTCCCCGGACCGATACGGGAGGGGTTCCTGTTCGAAGACGTCGGATTCCGATACCCCGGGAGCGAGATGTGGGCGGTGCGGCATGTGAGTTTCCGCGTTTCACCCGGGGAGCGGATCGCGCTTGTCGGTGAAAACGGCGCGGGGAAGACGACACTCACAAAGCTGATCGCAAGGCTCTATGACCCGACAGAAGGGCGTATACTCCTTGACGGCGTCGATCTGCGGGAGTACGACATACATTCGCTCAGGAGTGCCATCGGCGTCATATTCCAGGACTTCGTCGAATACGATCTCCGGTTCGACGAGAATATCGGCGTCGGCGAAATCAGCCTGGTCAGGGAGTACCTGGACGCTCATGAAGACGACGGAGCTCCCGGGAACGGTTCCTCCGGAGGGGACCAGGGAGGGGGCGTCCCCGCGACAATTGTCACTGCTGCGGAGAAATCGCTCGCCTCCTCGCTCCTCGGGAGGCTCACCGGGGGGTACAGGCAGATGCTCGGCCGCCGGTTCGAGAAGGGGGTGGACCTCTCCGGAGGCGAATGGCAGAAGGTCGCCCTCGCGCGCGCCTACATGCGGAGTGCGCAGGTCCTGATACTCGATGAGCCCACGGCATCACTCGACGCGCGTGCGGAGTATGAGGTGTTCGCACGATTCTCAGGACTCGTCGAAGGGAGGATGGCCATCATCATATCCCACAGGTTTTCCACGGTGCGGATGGCGGGACGGATCATTGTGTTAAAGAACGGCGAGGTGGTCGAACAGGGGTCGCACGAGGAGCTTCTCAGGGCCGGGGGACTCTACGCCGAGCTGTTTGCGCTCCAGGCTCAGGGGTATCGCTGAGCCGGTTCCGGTTGCGACGGATGCGGGGAACGATCAACGGCGGCGGGCAGGAGATACAGTTCAACAACTTCAACGGGAGCATTTATATCAGAAAAGGGGGCTGAACATCGTCATCAGGCAACAGCCGGAGGCGCGCAACTGATCGGACCCCTGCTATCCGATCTTCTTGAAATCGATGTACCCCTTCTCCACATCCGTCCGCACGAGCTGGACGCGGAGCGAATGACCGACATCCAGCTTTTCAAAGCCGGTGACCAGCCTCCCCTCGACGGGGGGCTGGAGGATCCGCACCCAGGTCCCTTTCTCGGATGCTCCTGTGACAAGCGCGTCGAACTGTTCCCCGATCCTCGATTCAAGGAGCATCGCGGCGGCCGATTTTTCCACCTGGCGTTCGACCTTCTTTGCCGCATCCTCCTCTTCGGTACAGTGGTTTGCAAGCGTATTGAGCTCATCGTTGCTGTACGGGGGAGGTCCCCCCGCGCCTGCTGCCTTCAGGAGGCGCTGCGTGATCAGATCCGGAAAACGACGGTTCGGGGCAGTGGAGTGTGAATAATCCTTCACCGCCAGCCCGAAGTGTCCCGGAGACATTCCTCCGGGAGGCTCCAGTACATACTCACCCGGCCCCATCAGCTTTATCACGCTGAGCGAGAGGTCGGGGAAACGGAGAGGGTCCTTTGCCTTTGCCGCGACAAGGAACTGCTCGAGCGCCTTCGGGTCAGGCTCCCCCGGGAGCTTGAACCCCTGCTGTGACGCGATGTCCACGATCCCGGACCAGCGCTTCGGCGTACGGACGATCCGCCGGATCGACGCAAAATTCTTCGAGGCGAGAAACCGCGCCGTGACGCCGTTGGCCGCGATCATAAAGTCCGCGATGATGTCCTTGGCACGGTTCATCTTCTCGACTTCAAAATCCTTCAGCATGTCCGCTTCGAACACCGGGCGCGCTTCTATCGTTTCCAGATTCAGCGCGCCGTGGGTGTGGCGGAGCTCCTTCAGTTTTTGCGCCGCGCTGTCCTGCAGTCGCAGGTTCTGATCCAGCCCCGCGACCTTCCCTATCCCTTCCGGCTCGGGTCCCGTCCCTTCCAGCCAGGCGGCAACGGAGTTGTAGGCGAGTTTCGCCCGGTTCCGCACTGTCGCCAGGTAGACATCGGACGACGTCAGAGACCCATCGCCGGCGATGACCAGCTCTATGACAATCGCGAGACGGTCCGAATCAAGATTCAGCGATGTGAGGTCGGTCGAGAGCTTCTCCGGGAGCATGGAGAATATTTCCGCGACAGTATAGACCGACGTCGTGTTCTGCCTGGCATGGTCGTCGATCGCGGAGCCCTTCTTAACGACGGCATCCACGTCTGCGATCGCGACGAGGATCTTGACGGCACCTCCCGGAAGGGATTCGGCCACCGTGAGCTGGTCCAGGTCACGCGAATCGTCATTGTCGATGGAGCACCAGAGGAGGCTCCGGAGGTCGCGGTGCGCGCTGTCGGCCGATGTGGCAGCCCCCTTTATTGCATCAAGCTGTTGGACGGCTGAGGAGGGAAAGTCGGGGACAAGGCCCCGCTCGAGCATCACTCTCCGGGCAATCCTCTGAAGCGTAGCGCGGTGCTGATTGTCGTTTGTTCCAGTCATGGGAGTCGTCTGCCTCAATTCGGGTTGAAAATCTCCGCATCGGTATAGCCGGGGAATTCAAAATACGCAACTGAGGGTTAAAAAGATACAGCCCCCCCCTCTCTCTCTCAATTGTATTTGTATCCCCCGGCGGCCGCCGTACCGGTCAGCACCTGCGTCATTGCTTCGGCCGGTTGGATCTCGGTCGATATCACACGCGCAATGTCGCAGACATGCCTGTCCATAGTCCCGATGTTCCGGTTAACAAAGGATTCCATCACTTCATTGTCGATCGTTCCGTTCACCCCGTGAACGTACGTTTCAAACCGGATCTCCCCGCTGTCAAAGTCCATCACGAAATGCCCGAGGTAGATTGTCCGGTTAAGCCTCATCAGGAACTCCGCAAGCCGCGGACGGCCCTCCGGCGACGCCTTCAGGGGACAGACGGAGTGGAAGAACACCACCCCATCCTCCTCGTCAACGCTCACGACACATTGCCACCTGGCGTTTTTCGTCGACACACCCATGCGAAGCGCGGGTTCGTTTGCGGAGCGCGACACGTCCCATCCTTCTGCAGCAAAATACTGCTCGACTGAATCTGTCAGTGTTCCCATGATGGATTATCCCCCGATTGGTATTTGTTGGTGT
>PMND01000042.1:42776-42904 GCA_003161955.1 Ignavibacteriota bacterium
TCCGGATGCCCGTAGTGGACCCGCTCTCCGCCTGATGTCATCCCCACCACCGCGCCGTTGGAACAGACATACCGCCGGATGAAAAGCCGTACCGAGAGGGAGCGGAAGCCCGTCTCCGAATTGAACAC
>PMND01000082.1 GCA_003161955.1 Ignavibacteriota bacterium
CGGGCAAACGTGAGAAGCTGGCGTACGACCCCTGCCGCCCGTTCCGCGGCCTTCGTAATGGCCCTGATGGAGGAGGAGGAACGTACGGGGTCGTTGGCCGTTCGTTCCATGAGCGCGATGTGGCCCAGGATGATCGCGAGAAGATTATTGAAGTCGTGTGCGATCCCCCCCGCGAGCGTCCCGATGCTCTCCATTTTCTGCGCCTGGAATATCTGGGCCTCGAGCGCTTTCCGTTCTGAGATGTTCTCGTACATCCCGTACACGCCGACATGCTTCCCTTCGATCAGAATGGGGTAGCCCGTAATATGGACGTCGACGCTCGATCCGTCCTTCCTCCGTCGTGTGGTCTCTTTCGAGATGGTCGTTCCATGCTGGCTCGTGGAGCTCAGCGCGCGCGCTTCCTCCCTGAGGGAGGGTGGCACGATGATGTCGTTGATGTTCCTTCCCCGGATCTCCTCGTTGGAGTATCCGAACATCCCCTGAAATGACTTGTTGACCATCACGATCCGGTCATCGGTCCCCATGAGCGCGATGCCGGCGGGAGAATCCTCGAAAAGCCTTTGAGAATAGGCTGTCTGTGAGACCAGCGCTTCCTCGGCCCGTTTCCGGTCGATCGCCCGTCCGATCTGAGAAGACACATACTCCAGAATCTGCTGTTCCTGCTCGCCGTACGCCGCGGGTTCTGAGTAATGCTGGACGGCCATGACGCCGATGACATTCTCTTCGACGACAAGCGGCACCCCCAGCCATACGGCGGATGGATTTCCGATCAGCTCCGCCTCTCCCCGCCCGATGAGCTCTGTGAATTTGTCGCGTGTGCACAGGAGCGACGTGCCTGTGCGGAGGACGTATTCGGTCAGTCCCCGCTTGAGCTTCTTGGGGGGAGAGGGGGGATCGAACTCATCTTTGAAATAGGGGAACGAGAGGAGGCCCTCTTTTCTGTCGTAGAGGGCGACGTAGAAGTTTTTTGCCTCCATGATCTCCGCGACGATCCCGTGGATCGACCGGCACAACTCCTGTATCCCCCGTGTCGTCCCGGCGGCCTGTGCGATCCTGTACACCGCGTGCTGGATCTTCTCCGTCTTCCGGCGCTGCATGACCGCGCCCAGCATGCTGGCCAGGGATGTGAGCGCATCGGTCTCCAGCACCGACCAGGTGCGGCTTGAATGGCAGTCATCGCATCCGATGAACCCCCACCATTCCTTGCCGGCGAATATCGGTACCGCGAGAATTGACTGAATGTTCCCCTCGCGCAGGGCGGCCTGCTCGTCAGGGGGAAAAGCCGCGCTGTCGCCGTAGATCACTTCCCCGCCGCCGAGAACCTGTTCCCAGCGTGCATGGCTTTGCAGGGCGAACCGGACCTGCCGTAGTCCGTGGTCCCCCGTTCCCGACCCGTCCGAGGCCCACGCGAACCGACGGGTGGCGACGAGCGTGCCGTCCGCCTCCCTCGAGTTTTCGAATATGTATGTCCTGTCGACCCGCATGACTCTCCCGAGCCGTTTCAGGAGGTTGTTGATCGTCGACTCAGGTTCCGGCGACTTCAGGAACTGCTCCGCGGCGTCGCGGACGATCTTGAGTATTGCGTCCCGCCGGGCCACCGCTTCTTCCCCTTTCCTCCGCTCCCTCGTATCCCGTATGATGACAAGGTCGGCGCTCATTCCGTCGTACTGTATACGCCCCGCATTGACCTCGACGGGGATGGGATGTCCGTCCGCGCTCAGGAGCACCGTTTCGTATGTCGAAGGGACCGGTTGACCTTCGATTCGCCGCCTGTAGTTGTTCTCAAGCTTATGGAGTTCGTCAGGGTGGACGTAGAGCGTGAATGCGGTCCCGATGATCTCCCCGATGGGTCCACCGAAAAAGTCTGCGAGCACAGGGTTGAGGTACCTGACGATTCCGTCCTGTATGACCGCGATGCCGTCATGGGCGCGCTCGACGAAATTCCTGTATTTCTCTTCGCTCTCCTGCAGCCGTTGTTCCGATCGCTTGAGGTCGGTGATATCCACCGCCACGCCGAGCAGGCTGGGAGTCTTGCCGGGCCCGAACTGGAACGGGATCTTGGTCGTTTGGAGGAACCGGACGTTCCCTTGCGCGTCCGTGAAGGGCTCGGCGGCGATGATCCTCGGTTTCCCTCCCCGTATGACGGCAAGATCGTCCTCGTGGAAGTTGGATGCCTCTTCCGGAGTGGCGGAAAAATCGGTGTCAGTCTTTCCCAGAGCCCCTTCGACGGTGGTGCCGTTGGCGTCCGCGATGGCCCTGTTCATCAGGAGGAACCTGCTCTCTTCGTCTTTGGCGAACACAAAGTGAGGGACGAGATCGATGACCTGGCGGAGAAATTGTTCGCTTTCCCGCAATGCCTCTTCCGCCCTGACCGGGGTGGCAGGGGGGCTCTTTCTGAGTTCCTTATCTTTTCGCGGCTTCATGATCCGCAGGCACCTTTTGGGGGACATTGATAGCACGAAATAAGGAGCAATTTGCAGGCCATGCGGGAGGTGTCGCGAAAATAGTATATTTTGGCACGCTTCTCACCTCTGTGTGCGGCGTACGGTCCATAGAATGGGCATTTTGACACCAGGAAGCGGGGAATTGTGACTTCTGGGAGCGCCACCCCCGCTTCTTTATTCTTTCTTTACGAGTTCGATTCCTCTTTTTACACCCCATTGATTGCCTTCCTGTACGGGTTTCGCAAGATTGGTCCGCCCCAAAAAGATGGGGTAGACCATGATTTATACACGATTGAGGCGGGCCCGCAATGTTCTTCAAACATCTTGTAACATCTATCCTCGCACTCTTGCTCTTCACGGTGATTACCGGTCTGCTCTACCCCTTTCTGGTAACCGCCATCGCCCAGATTGCGTTTCCCGGCAAAGCGAACGGGAGCATGCTGAAAAGAGGGGGGAAAACGGTCGGATCTGAACTGATCGGCCAACCGTTCAGCGATCCGAAGTACTTCTGGGCCCGCCCCTCTGCGACATCCCCCTTTCCGTACAACGCGGCTTCGTCGGGCGGATCGAACTACGGTCCCCTCAATCCCGCCCTCCTTGATGAAGTGCAGGGGAGGATTACGGAACTGAAAAAGGCCGACTCCCTCAACGCACTCCCGATTCCGGTCGACCTGGTGACATCTTCGTCGAGCGGGCTCGATCCGGACATCAGCATCGCCGCGGCGGCATATCAGGTGCCGCGTGTTGCCCGTCTGCGCGGCCTGAGTGAAGACCGGGTTCGTGCACTGGTGGAAGGGGCGACCGGGGGAAGGACTCTCGGGATTCTGGGCGAACCGCACGTGAACGTGCTCAATCTGAACCTGGCTCTTGACGAGAGCTCCACAAAAACGGGAGGGAATTAGCAATGGATCTCATTTGCATGGGGATACTCGTCCTTTTCTCCCTGGCGACGTGGGGTTTGATGAAGATATGTGAAATCCCTGAAGAACGTAAACCAGGAGGCAAATCATGAACTGGATCTATATTCTATCCGGCATCATCGCGCTCGGTTTGCTTGTCTATCTTTTCGTCGCACTTCTCAGACCGGAGAAATTCGAATGACACCGAACGCCCTGCTGCAGATTTCTCTCTACCTGGTCGTCCTCCTGCTGCTTGTGAAACCCCTGGGTGCCTTCATGGCACGTGTCTTCCAGCGGGAGAAAACATTCCTCGACCCGGTCCTCGGACCGATGGAAAGGATGATCTATCGGGTCGCGCGCATTGACGCCGGAAGAGAGATGGACTGGAAGGAAAACGCAATCGCAATGTTGTTGTTCAATGGCATCGGGCTCCTCTTCGTTTATGTCCTCCAGCGGGCGCAACAGCTCCTTCCTCTGAACCCCGAGGGGATGGGGGCGGTCAGCCCTGATTCGGCATTGAATACCGCGGTGAGTTTTGCGACGAACACCAACTGGCAGGGGTATGGCGGTGAGACGACGATGAGTTACCTCACCCAGATGCTCGCATTGACAGTTCAGAATTTCGTGTCTGCCGCGACAGGTTTGGCGCTCCTCGCCCTTATCATCAGAGGATTTGCCCGTCATTCCGTGAGAACGTTGGGAAATTTTTGGGTCGACATGACCCGGAGCACGCTGTATGTGCTCCTTCCGCTCTCGATCATCTTTGCCCTGATCCTCGTTTCCCAGGGAGTGCCGCAGAACGTGTCACCGTATGAAAAGGTGCCGTTCCTTCAGTCTCCCCGCGACACAAGCGGCGCGGAGGTGAAAGAGCAGGTCATAGCGATGGGACCTGTCGCATCGCAGATTGCGATAAAACAGCTGGGGACAAACGGTGGAGGGTTCTTTAACGTCAACTCCGCTCATCCCTATGAGAACCCGACGCCGTTCTCTAATTTTCTCGAGGAGCTGGCGATTCTGTTGATCGCCGCCGCCCTTTGTTACACGTATGGAAGAATGGTGGGGGACACCCGGCAGGGGTGGGCGCTCCTTACGGCGATGACGTTGATACTTGTGGGAATGCTGGTAGTCTGTGTCTGGGCGGAGAGCGGGAGCAATGCGTCGCTGGCCAGGCTGGGGGTCGATCAGATGGCGGGACCCGGGCAGGCCGGGGGCAACATGGAGGGAAAAGAGGTGCGGTTCGGCATTGCAAATTCAGCTTTGTGGGCCACGGTCACGACCTCCGCTTCCAACGGCTCTGTCAATGCGATGCACGACTCGTTCACTCCCCTGGGGGGGATGATCCCGCTGATCGCAATGCACCTTGGTGAGGTCGTCTTCGGCGGGGTCGGTTCGGGCCTGTACGGGATGCTGGTTTTTGTCATCGTGGGTGTATTCGTTGCAGGGTTGCTCGTCGGCCGCACGCCCGAGTACCTGGGCCACAAGGTGGAATCATTCGAAATGAAGATGGCCTCTCTCCTGATACTCATCATGCCGTTGGCCGTCCTTGCTTTTACGGCGCTCGCGGTCGTCATGCCCGACGGGAGGGCGGGGATCGCGAATCCCGGTGCCCACGGGTTCAGTGAAATACTGTACACATTCACCTCGCAGGCGAACAACAACGGGAGTGCGTTTGCCGGGGTCTCCGCCAACACACCCTTTTACAATATCACGGGCGCTCTGGCCATGCTGATCGGACGTTACTGGCTTGCCGTTCCCACGCTCGCACTGGCCGGTTCGCTGGCGCGGAAGAAACTCGTCCCCCCGAGTGATGGAACGCTGCCGACGCACACGCCCCTGTTTATTTTCTGGCTCATCGCCGTCATCTTGATCGTGGGAGCTCTCAATTTCCTCCCCGCGCTGGCGCTCGGGCCTGTCGTCGAATATTTCATGATGATCCACTAAGGAGTAACGCATGACTGCCGCGACCGCTGCACTGAAAAAACCCCTTGGCCTGACGGGGGAGATGTATCGCAGGGCTTTTCTCGATTCGCTGGCGAAGTTGAATCCCCGCCTGATGATGCGCAACCCGGTCATGTTCGTTGTTGAGGTGGGGAGCGTGCTGACGACGGCCCTCTGGATCCAGGCTCTCATCGGCACGGGGGAAGCCCCTGCCTGGTATATCGGATTCGTCTCCCTCTGGCTCTGGTTCACGGTGCTTTTCGCCAACTTCTCCGAGGCGCTTGCTGAAGGGAGGGGGAAGGCGCAGGCCGAGGGGCTCCGCAGAGCCCGCCGTGAAACCCTTGCAAAACGGCTGAAGGAGCCGCGGCACGGGGCCGCGTTTGAATCCGTCCCTTCCACGGAACTCAAGAAAGGGGATGCATTCCTCGTCGATGCCGGCGATGCCATCGCGGCCGACGGGGAGGTGATCGAGGGGATCGCTTCCGTCGATGAGAGCGCGATCACGGGCGAAAGTGCTCCCGTGATCCGGGAGTCGGGGGGGGACCGGAGCGCGGTCACAGGCGGGACGCGGGTCCTCTCCGACTGGCTTGTCGTAAGACTGACCGCCGAACCCGGCGGTGGATTCCTCGACAGGATGATAAAGCTGATAGAAGGCGCCAGGCGTCAGAAGACGCCGAACGAAATAGCGCTCAACATACTCCTGGCGGCGTTCACAATCATATTCCTCGTCGTCTGCGTGACGCTGCTTCCGTTTTCCCTGTTCAGCGTCCAGGTGGCGGGCCACGGGGCGCCGGTCACGGTGACCGTCCTCGTGGCGCTTCTTGTGTGCCTGATACCCACGACGATCGGCGGGCTCCTGGCGGCAATCGGGATCGCCGGCATGGACCGGATGATCAGGCATAACGTCATTGCGACATCTGGACGCGCCGTCGAGGCGGCCGGAGACGTCGACGTCCTCCTTCTTGACAAGACAGGGACGGTGACGCTCGGAAACCGCATGGCGACGGAATTCACTCCCGCTCCCGGCGTAGCGAAGGAACGCCTTGCGGATGCGGCGCAGCTTGCCTCCCTGGCGGACGAGACCCCCGAAGGGAGGTCCATTGCCGTCCTTGCCAAGGAGCAATACGGCCTCCGCGGCAGGGAGGTCCGTGAGATCGCAGCGCACTTTGTTCCGTTCAGCGCGCAGACGCGCATGAGCGGGGCCGATATACAGGCGGACAATCCAGCCTTCAGGAGGATCATACGGAAGGGCGCCTCCGAAGCCATCCGCGCCTTTGTGGAAGCGGAAGGGGGGACATTCCCTCCGGCGGTCCTGCAGACCGTCCAGGACGTCAGCCGGGCCGGGGGGACCCCTCTCGTTGTTGCCGAGAATTCTGAAGTCCTCGGCGTCATATACCTGAAGGATATCGTCAAGGGAGGAATCAAAGAGCGATTCGCGCAGCTTCGTCTGATGGGGATACGGACCGTCATGATCACCGGTGATAACCAGCTCACCGCGACGGCGATTGCGGCGGAAGCCGGGGTCGACGACTTCCTCGCGGAAGCGAAGCCCGAAGACAAGCTCAGGCTTATACGCGAATATCAGCAGGGAGGCCGCCTCGTCGCCATGACCGGGGATGGCACAAACGACGCCCCCGCGCTCGCGCAGGCGGACGTTGCCGTCGCGATGAACACGGGGACCCAGTCCGCGCGCGAGGCTGCGAACATGATCGATCTGGACAGCAACCCGACGAAGCTCATGGAGATCGTTGAGATCGGAAAGCAGCTCCTGATGACGCGCGGCACACTGACGACGTTCAGCATCGCCAACGATGTGGCGAAGTACTTCGCCATCATCCCCGCCGCGTTTGCGACGACGTACCCTGCACTGAACGCGCTCAATATCATGAAGCTCGCCTCCCCGGAGAGCGCGATACTCTCCGCGGTCATATTCAACGCACTGATCATCGTCGCGCTGATCCCGATCGCACTCAGAGGTGTGAAATACCGTCCGGTGAGCGCCGTACAGCTCCTGCGCCGCCACCTGCTCATCTACGGGTTCGGTGGTCTGGTGGCTCCGTTTCTCGGTATCAAGCTCATCGACATGCTCATGGCTGCTTTCGGGTGGGCATGAAGTGAGTCATCGATCACATTGTTGAATCTTCCCTGACTTTTGGCTATTCTTCTACATGGTCTCTCCCGAAGACAATCGCCCGGATCCCGACGCCTTGCTGCATGCCATCAGGCGGGCGGAAGAGAACCGGTCGAAGGCAAAGCTGAAGATATTTTTCGGCATGTCCGCCGGCGTGGGGAAGACATACGACATGCTCAAGGCGGCCCACGACGCGAAAGCCCACGGCATTGATGTAGTCGTGGGGGTCGTGGAAACGCACGGTCGCAGGGAAACTGAAGCGCTCCTGGAAGGTCTCACAATCCTCCCCCGGAAAGTCGTCGAGTACAAGGGGACGCAGCTCGAGGAGATGGACCTGGATGGGATACTCGCCCGCAAGCCGAAACTGGTCCTCGTGGACGAACTCGCGCATTCAAATGCTCCTGGATCCAGGCATACGAAACGCTTCAGGGACGTCCTGGAGCTACTCGACAGCGGGATTGATGTCTACGCGACGCTCAATGTCCAGCACATCGAGAGCAGGGCCGATGCGGTTGCGCAGATCACAGGATCGATCGTCAGGGAGACCGTCCCGGATTCGATACTCGAGCGAGCCGATGAAGTCGCGCTGATAGACATTTCCCCCGACGAGCTCCTCGCCCGGCTTGCCGAGGGGAAAGTCTACACGCCCGATCGCTCAAAGCGCGCTATCGAGAGTTTCTTCCGCATCGGAAATCTCACCGCGCTGCGTGAGATGTCGCTGCGCCTCACCGCGGAAAGGGTCGACCGTCAGCTCCGCGACTACATGCGGACCAACCGGATCGAGGGGCCGTGGAAATCCGGCCAGCGTCTGATCGTCGGCATCAGCGGAAGCCCCCATTCGGTGCACCTCATCCGGTGGGCCAGGAGGATGGCGTTTACGCAGGACGCCTCCTGGGTTGCTGTCCATATCGAATCGTCCGCGACTCCCAGTCCGGTCGAGAACGACCTCCTGGCGAAGAACATCAAGCTGGCGCGGGAGCTGGGGGCCGAGATCGTCACGACTGCGGATGAGAACATCGGGGACGCGCTCATACGCGTGGCCCGGCAGGAAAACTGCACGCAGATACTGATCGGCAAACCGCGACAGGGTCATTTCCAGAGGTCCGCCGGCCTCCTGCAGGATCTGATCAACAAGAGCGGCGACCTCGACGTCCATGTGATCGGAGGGGACGAGGAGTCGAAGCCCGAACGGCGCCTCGCGGGCCTGCTCGAACCTCATTCCGGCGTCCGCCAGTACGCCGGAGCCGGTGCCATACCGCTCCTCGTCGCAGCAGCGTGCTACCCGTTCGCCAACATCATTGAGTACCAGACGGTATCGCTCGTCCTCCTCTTCACGGTGGCTCTCCTCCCGCTCAGGTTCGGGATGGGTCCCGTCCTCCTGGCGGCCGCGTTGAGCGCAGTTGTCTGGGACTACCTGTTTATCCCCCCTGTCTTTACCTTTTCCGTCAGCCGGGTTCCCGATGTGCTGATGCTTCTGATGTATTTCTGCATTGCGCTTGTCCTGGGGGTCCTCACTTCCAGGACACGCGCGCAGGAGCGTGCGGTCAGGCTCAGGGAGGAGCGGGCGGTCGCCCTCTATACGCTCTCGAGGGACCTTTCGCTGGCACGGACCAAGGACGCCGTCGCCGAGGCGGCGATCGCCAATATCAAAAAATTCTTCAACGCTGATGTCGTGCTCTGCCTCGGGCAGACGGACGGCGACATATTTACCGCGCCTCACCCGGCGAGCACGCTCGCGGTCGGCGAAAAAGACCTCGGGGTCGCAGCATGGGTGTACTGGAACGAAAAACAGGCGGGGCGCTTCACCGACACGCTCCCGGCAGCGACTGCCACGTACTACCCCATGTCCGGTCCGCGGTACCCCCTGGGGGTCGTCGGCGTCAGGCTCAGGGGAGAGAACAAGCTCTCGATCGATCAGGAGACGCTTCTGGAAAACTTCATACGCCAGATCGCCTCCGCGATAGAACGGGAGACGCTGAACGAGATCACGAAGAAGGCGGTCGTCGTCGAGGAATCCGAGCGGCTTTACAAGACGCTGTTCAACTCGATCTCCCACGAGATGCGGATCCCTCTCTCGGCGATAATGGGGACGTCCGAAAATCTCCTCGACGAAAGAGTCTCAGAGCAGCCTGCGACACGTCGCGAGCTCATCGGGGAGATACACGAGGCGGCGGGCCGTTTGAACAGGCTTGTGGAAAACCTGCTCGATATGACGCGGCTGGAATCGGGGCTCATCAGGCCGAAACTGGATTGGTGCGATGTCCGCGATCTGATCAATTCCGCGGTCGGGAAGACCGCGGGGGAGCTCTCGGGCTTTCACGTGGCAATCGACACGCCGTCCGATATCCTCCTCGTCAGGATCGATTTTGCTCTCATGGAACAGGTCCTCACGAACCTCCTTCTCAACGCGTCGCTGTACACGCCGGCAGGTTCGGAAATCCGGGTGCACGCCTCCGGTGACGGCAACGAGTGCGAGATCAGCATTGCGGACAACGGACCCGGATTGCCCCCCGACGTGCTTGAAAAAGTGTTTGACAAGTTCTTCCGCGTCCCCGGGAGCAAGACGGGGGGGACCGGTCTCGGACTCTCGATCGCGCGAGGGTTTGTCGAAGCCCACAGGGGAACCATCAGAGCCGAGAACCGTCCCGGCGGAGGGCTCCGGTTCGTGATACGTCTCCCGCTTGAGAAATATCCGGTCCCCGATCAGCAATGAACGCGATAGCTGCCGGACCTCCTGTCCTCGTTATCGAAGATGAGCCTCAGATCAGGCGTCTCATTCAGATCACTCTCGAATCAAGCGGGTTCAGGGTCCACCAGGCTTCAGACGGAAAGGAGGGATTGGCCCGCTCCTCGACCGACCGGCCCGAAGCCGTGGTCCTTGATCTCGGCCTTCCTGATATGGACGGCATCGAGGTCCTGAAGCAGATTCGCATCCGGTCGACGGTCCCGGTGCTGATTCTCTCCGTGCGCAACGCGGAGCAGGACGTGATCTCCTGCCTGAACGCCGGGGCGGACGACTACCTGATAAAGCCGTTCCGTCAGGGAGAGCTGGTGGCCAGGGTGAAAGCGGCCATCAGGCACAGGCAGCGGCCGGAGGAGAAGGGGGCTATTGTTGCGGGGCCGGTGAGCATAGATCTCGATGCCAGGGTGGTCAAACGGGGGGGGGAGATCGTCAAGCTGACGGGGACGGAGTACGCGCTTCTTGCGCTCTTTGTCAGGAACGCAGGGAGGGTCCTGACGCACCGGTACATCCTCGAGCAGGTGTGGGGTCCTTCGTACGCTGAAGAATCGCAGTATACAAGGGTCTATGTGGGGCAGCTCCGGAAGAAGCTCGAAGATGATCCGTCGAACCCTTCTTTGATTGTAACTGAATCCGGGATCGGCTACCGGTTCGCGGGGTGATCGGGGAGCGTCTCCGCGGCCTGCTCGATGGAAACATGTGTCCGCCCTTCTGCGGGGCTGAGTATGACAGATGTCTCCCCTTCGGAAACTGTGACCGAGGGGGCCGCAGACCCGTTGACGGTGATGCGGGACCCTCTCCCCGGAATCCGCAGGTTCCACTCTTCCGCCCCTCCTTCCGATCGTTTCTCGTATTCGATTTGCACGGAAAGACTCTCTTCTGTAGAGTCGGCCCGGAGGCTTATCACCCCCCCGGGAACGGGGGCGTGCCGGATGGAGAAGCTCCGTCCGGGGAGAAACCATTTCCGGGGGACTCCGCCGAGGATGATCAACAGGGGGATCTCGTTGTCCTGCGTCCACATCTCCCGGATGAAAGCGCTCCGCAAAGAAAGCGCGACCTCCGCCGCCGCCCATCCATGGTGTCCGTCTCCCATCGTTCCGCCTCCGGTTGAGGGATGGATCGCCTCCGGGTAATTCAGTGTGGGGGATGCGTGACGGAGTACATTTTGGAACAT
>PMND01000113.1 GCA_003161955.1 Ignavibacteriota bacterium
ACCGCGGCGTTCACGGCCGCCGCCAGGGATCCGGGAGTGAAAGTCGTCGTCCTCGCCGCGGACGGTCCCGCCTTCTGTGCGGGGGCCGACCTCGAGTACCTCCAGCGCATCGCCTCGTACGATCTTGAAGCGCATCGGGCCGACTCGAGGAGTCTTGCGGCCCTCTACCGGCTTATCTACGAGCTCCGGAAACCGGTCGTCGCCGTCGTGCACGGACCCGCGCTAGCGGGCGGATGCGGACTTGCGAGCGTCTGTGACTTCATCGTCGCTTCACGGGAGCATGCCCGGTTCGGCTACACGGAGGTCCACATCGGGTTCATCCCTGCCGTCGTCATGGTCTTCCTCATCAAGCGTGTGGGCGAGGGGAGGGCCCGTGAACTCGTCCTGCGGGGGGCGATCCTTGACGCCGAAGAGGCGAAGGGGGCGGGACTCGTCAGCATCGTCGTCCCGCAGAAGTCGCTTGCCGGCGCGGTCGAGGATCTGGTCTCCGGGCTTCTGACGGAGAACAGCGCCGCATCCATGGGGCTCTGTAAAGACATGCTGTCCAAGCTCGACGGGATGAATTTTCTCGATGCCATCGATTTCGCGGCGAACATGAACGCCGCGGCCCGGATGACACCGGAATGCAAGCAGGGGATCGAGGCGTTTCTGGTCAAGACAAGAACTCCGTGGTGAGATGACGACATTTCCCGATCTGCACGCCGCCGTGCGTACCGTCCCCGACTTCCCGAAAAAGGGGATCATGTTCCGCGATATCACCACGCTCCTGAAGGACGGTCCCGCCTTCTGCCGTGCGGTGGATCTCCTGGAAGAGCGTTACAGGGGAGCCGGCATCGACAAGGTGGTGGGGATCGAATCCCGCGGGTTCATACTCGGGGGCGCACTGGCCTCGAGGCTCGGAGTGGGATTTGTCCCGGTGCGCAAGCCCGGGAAGCTCCCTGCCCCCTCAATCAGGGAGACATACGAGCTGGAGTACGGAACCGATACGGTGGAGGTGCACTCCGACGCAATCAGCCCGGGGGAGAAGATACTGATGCACGACGACCTCCTTGCGACCGGGGGGACGATGCGCGCGGCGTGCCGGCTGGTGGAGCGTCTCGGGGGAGCGATCGTCGGTATTTCATTTCTGATAGAGCTCCCGGCGCTGAAGGGGAGAGACTGCCTCGCGCCGCGCGGGGTGTTTTCCCTTCTCAGTTTCGAGGGGGACTAACGGTCACGCCGGTTCCTGGCATGATTGAAAATCACGCTGATTCAGGACGTGACTGCCGCCCCCGGGGATGACCGGCGGGAGCGGTGAAACGCACTGCCGTGGGGATCGCAGCATCCGGACGCGCCGCGGCCGGACTGCAGGCGGAAGAAGATCATGGGAATACTCAACGTCGGAGACAGAGCGCCCCGTTTCACCGCGGTCCTGAGCTCTGGAGAGAGCGTCTCGCTCGGTGACTACCTGGGGAAACAGACTCTGGTCCTGTTTTTCTATCCGAAGGATGAGACCGCGGGGTGCACCAGAGAGGTCTGTTCGTACCGGGACAGCTATGGAGAAATCAGGGCCTTTGGCGCGGCGCTCCTCGGGGTCAGCTTCGACGGCAGGGAATCGCATGAACGGTTCATCGCCCATCACCGGCTTCCGTTCCCCCTCATCGCCGACAGCGGCAGGGCGCTCAGCAGGTTGTACGGTGCGGTCCGGTGGGGGGGACCCTGGCCCCGGGCGAAGCGCGTGACATACGTGATCGACAGGGAGGGGATCATGCGAGGCGTCTTTCATCACGAACTCCGCTATACAAAACACGTCGCGGACGTCCTCTCCCTCCTCAGGGAGATGTAGGCCCTCCGCAACGCTTCTCCACACCACTCCAATCCATACTCCAGCCATGAAGACGATCATCGAGCCGTTCAAGATAAAATCCGTCGAACCGATCCGGTTCAGCACGCGCGAAGAACGTGAAGTCGTTCTGCAGCGGGGTCATTACAACCTCTTCCTTGTTCCCGCCGATGACGTCCTGATTGACCTCCTCACGGACAGCGGCACCTCCGCGATGAGCGCCGCACAGTGGGGAGCGATGATGCAGGGAGATGAATCCTACGCGGGGGCGAGGAGCTTCTACCGGTTCGAGGCAAAGGTGAGGGAGCTCACCGGCTTCCGGCATATCATCCCCACACACCAGGGACGTGCAGCCGAACGGATTCTCTTCTCGCTCGTCGGTGGAGCGGGGAAAACCATACCGAACAACACGCACTTCGACACGACACGCGCGAACGCGGAATTCTCGGGTGCGGAAGCGGTCGATCTCCCCGCCGAAGAAGGACTCGACCCTGAGCTGATCGCGGATTTCAAGGGGAACATGGATACNNAACAACTCCGGCGGCGGACAACCCGTGTCGATGGAGAACATACGCACGGTGGCGGGCATCTGCCGTTCGAACGGCATACCATTCTTCCTTGACGCGTGCCGGTTTGCGGAGAACGCTTATTTCATCAAGAAGCGTGAGCGGGGCTACGCGGACGTCCCGATGAAGACAATCGTACGGGAGATGTTTTCCTATGCAGACGGGGCGACCATGAGCGCAAAGAAAGACGCCCTCGTCAACATGGGAGGATTCCTCGCTCTCAATGACGACGTGCTTGCCATGCGCGCCCGGAACCTCCTTATCATTACCGAGGGGTTCCCGACGTACGGAGGTCTTGCCGGACGTGACCTCGAAGCGATCGCGCAGGGCCTGGAGGAGGTCCTCGACGAGAACTACCTTCACTATCGCCTCCGGTCCGTGGAATATCTCGGGGAGCGGCTCGTCGCCGCCGGTGTCCCGATACTCCGTCCCCCCGGGGGGCACGCCATCTACCTGAACGCCAGGAAGTTCCTTCCCCATGTTCTTCCGCAGGAGTTCCCAGGGCAGTCGCTTGTCGTCGAGCTTTACCGGACCGGGGGAATCCGTTCGGTGGAGATCGGGAGCGTGATGTTCGGCAGGAACGACTCCCGCGGGGTTTTCGTACCATCCCGGATGGAGCTTGTCAGGCTCGCAATCCCCAGGCGGGTGTACACTCAGAGCCATATTGACTACGTGATAGAAGTCGTCCTGGAGGTTTTCGGAAGAAGGGAATCCATGAAAGGGTATCGCATCGTCGAAGAACCGCCGATGCTCCGGCATTTTACCGCGAAATTTGCGCCTCTGGGGTAATTCATCCCTCAATTCCGCAAAATATCGTTGCTTTCGAAAGCGGAAAATGGTATACTTCTAAATATTTGAAATCCATCAGGTTACCACGCGCATGATCGCTTGCACCGTCTGCGGAACGCAGAATGATGAATTCACCGTCGTATGCGTGTCGTGCAAGAGTTTCCTTCAGATGAAGGTGGATAACCTCAATCTTTTTGAGACTCTCTGGAGCCTGATGGAGGAACCGAGCGCCGCTTTTCGCCGGATAGCGCTGGCACGCCACAAGAACTATGTCGTCCTCCTGAGTTGCCTGCAGGGGATGGCGATCGTGTACCTGATCATCTGGTTGAAGAGTCTGGGAGCCCGTTTTCCCAACTTCGCACTGCTCGTCGGCGCGGGGCTCGTCATCGGTCCGCTCGCCGGAGTGCTTTTCATGGTTGTATACAGCCTGATTGTCCACCGTGTGGGCCGTTTGCTCGGGGGGGCCGGGTCATACCGGAACGTGCGGGCTGCCACGGTGTATGCATCTGTGCCGATCGTCTATTCGCTCGTCCTTGTGTTCCCGATTGAGATCGCGGTCTTCGGCCCCTACTTCTTCTCGGACAACCCTCCCCCGCTGGTCATCAACCCGGTGGCATATATTGTCTTGCTGGGATTTGACGCTGCGGCCATAGTCTGGTCGCTGGCGCTTCTGATGGAGGGAGCGGCTGTCGTGAACGGGTTCGGCAGGGGGAAAGCAGCGGTGCTTGCCGCGATCATGGTCTCACTGACATCGCTGGCGGTCTACGGGCTCCGGTTTGCGTAAGATGGACGGGGAGGAATTCGAGAAGGTGGCGCAGGAGGTATTCGATGCACTTCCTGCGCCGTTCCGCGACGCAATCGACAATGTCCAGATCGTCATCGAAGACCGGCCCTCGCGGGAGACGGGCGCAAGAGTCGGTTACCGGCCCGGGACGCTGCTGCTGGGCCTGTATGAGGGGATCCCGCTCACGAAANNGACGAAGAGGTGCGCGGTGTCATCCGGGATACGCTCATCCATGAGATAGGACACTACTTCGGAATGAATGAGCGGCAGATCCGCGCGGCAGGTTACTGAACAGAGAGTTCATCATCGAAAGGACGCAACGCAATGCCCAGAGTCATGTTCACCATCTCCTACGCTATCAAGCCGGATGTCCGGGATTCCTACCTGGAGCACGCCCGCCGGATGAAGGAGCATTTCACAACAGTAGGGAAGAAAAACTACTCGGTGTTTGAGACCCGGGGGAAAAAGAACCACTTTACCGAAGTGTTCATCACGAACAGCGTCGAGGAATATGACACGCTCGAGGACAACCAGGACGAAAAGACAGAGGCGTTGATCGGCAAGCTCGACGAATTCATCGACGAGAACGGGATGAAATACTCCACGCTCCTGGAAGCACTCTGAGCCACGAGCGACCGTGGCAGGCAGACGGAACATCGATCCCATCGCCCGTTTCATGCAGGAGCACAACGAAGCGCTCGTCCAGCTCTCTTCGCTCAACAAGGCGACGACCGCGATTGCAGAGGCGGGGTTCACACAGGACGCATACGGAAAGGTCCTCAGGGCCGTGGAGTTCATCGAGGTAGAGGTGAGCGTTCACAACCGGAGCGAGGAGGAGGCGCTGTTTCCCGTCCTCGAGAGGTACGTCGAGGGGCCGACGGCACTGATGAGAGAAGACCACAGGGTGCTCAAAAAGGAGTTCCGGCGCCTCCGGCGTGCGGTGGACCGCCTTGGGACGCACCGGGCCGACAGAGCCGCTGCGACGGACCTGGCATCGGTCTCCAGGGTGATCGTGCAGATATTTGTCAACCATATTCACAAGGAAAACCACATACTCTTCCCCCTCGTTCAGAAGTTCCTCACGAAGGACGCGCTGCGAGAAGTGGCCCGCCGGATGGTGTAAACCCCGGAGACCCCCGTGCACCTGACAGAATTCAAACAGCAGCAGAGCGGAGAGATCCGGATGGTATGGGACGACGGGCACACCGGCCCTGTTTCCCTCCGGCGCCTGCGCGATGCGTGTCCGTGCGCAGGGTGCATGGGGGAGACGGTCCTGCTCAGGACGTTTACCCCTCCCCCGCGTGACACGTCGGCCCCCGGCAGGTACGAGCTGAAAGGAGCCGTGCCGGTGGGAAATTACGCGCTCCAGTTCCGCTGGGCGGACGGCCACGGGGAGGGGATATTCACATGGGAGCTGTTGCGCGGATTGTGCGAATGTCCCGTCTGCTCGCCGGAGCGCCNNACGACCGGACGGGTCCTGGAGCAGATCCCGTACGGACTGTATGTCGTCGGCTCGCTCAACGGTACGGTCCCCGTTACGATGGTCGCAAACTGGGTGACGCAGGTCTCATTCTCCCCTCCGTGGGTTGCGATGGCCGTCGAAATGGGTTCGAGAATGCGGGAATACATCGGGCTCTCGGGGGTTTTCTCCGTGAATATCCTCCCGTCGGGGGGGAGGGACGTGGCGAAAGCGTTTCTCAAAGGTCCCGGAGCGAAGGGGGACACGATCGGGGGGAGAAAATTTGAAGCGGCGAAGAACGGGGCGCCGTTTCTCGTCGATGCCGTCGCCTCGTTCGAGTGCCGGGTCATGCACACGCTCGAAGTCCCCGATCATGTGGTCTTCATCGGCGAGGTTGTCGATGCGCTCCTGCGGCGCGAGGGGACCGATGTGCTGACGCTGCGTGAAACGGGCTGGCGGTATAACAGATGATCGTCTAGAACAGGGAGTGCAACAATGGCGGCACGGGAAATGTTCGAATCGTTCATTGCCGCGCTTCCTGAGCGCGACAGGGAGATATTGCGGGAGCTCATCGGTGTGCGCAGGGGGGACATGCTTGCGGCGAGGAGCGAAGAGGCCCGTGTCCGGGTGGCCGACGAATTCATCCGGGACGCACGCGCCGGCATGAAGCTGCAAAAAAAATAGCTTCCCCTGTCACAGCCGTTCGCAATGACAAGAGCATGCAATGACACGCGCGTGCTATGCCGGGTTATCGTCCTACTTTCTTGTCGCCATCTCTGCGGTACAGTTCAGTGTCTTCCCGTCCCGCATCACCACAAGATCCACTTTGTCCCCTCCCTTCAGCTTCCCAAGCATCTCCATGTAGTCATAGATGTTCACGATCTTCTTTCCCGCCATGACGACGATGATGTCCCCCGCCTTTAATCCCGCTTTGTCCGCCGGCCCGCCCGGGCGGACGACGCTGATCTTCATCCCCTCCCCTCCTCCGTTGTAGTCCGGGATGATGGAGAGCGTGGTCCGGAAACTGCGGGTGTCTCCCCCTTCCGGCGGAGCGGACGAAACCGTTCTCGTGAAGATGGGGCGGGCGGCCTCACCGTCGATGTCCCGTGCGATCCGGTAGACATAACGGACGACCAGTTCTTCTCCGGGGTAATTGATCTTGTCCCACGTATCGGACGGCCTGTGGTAATCGCTGTGGTTTCCGGTGAAGAAGAAGAGGACCGGGATGTCTTTTCCGTAGAACTGTGCGTGGTCGCTCGGGCCGAACCCGTCGGGGACTTCCTTCAGCGTGAATGCGGAATCCGCGTTGTCCTTCGCAAGGAGGGTGTCCCACTCCGGCGAAGTGCCGGTCCCGTATACTGTGAGCGTCTTCCCGTCGAGCCGGCCGATCATATCCATGTTCACCATCGACGTCGTCCGGGCAAGGGGAACAGGGGGGTTGTTCACGTAGTACGCAGAGCCGAGAGTCCCCATTTCCTCGCCCGAGAAGAATGCGAACACGAGGCCCCGCTTCAGAGATGTCCGCTCCCATGCGAAGGCCTGGGCGAGCTCAAGGAGTCCCGCGGTCCCTGACGCATTGTCGTCCGCGCCATGGTGAATCGCGACCGTGTCGGGCTGCAACGAGCCCGATCCTTCACCGCCGAGTCCGAGATGGTCGAGGTGCGCACCCAGAACCACCACCTGGTTCTTCAATACCGGGTCGGTTCCGGGAAGGAAACCGATGACATTGGCGGTGGTCGTGGACACCTTCTCCACGTCAGAGGTGATTGTGGCAGTCACCCCTGCCACAGGGAATGCCACGGCGGACCTCCGTGCCTTGATTGAGTCCTGGAGGGCCCGGAGGGTCCATCCCGACGGTGCGAGGAGAGGTTCCAGCAGGGCCCGCCGCATCGTGAGCGCAGGGATCCCCGAGTTGCCGAAACTCTGGTCGAACCTGAGTTTGATCAGTCCATCCTCCTGTTCGTCTGCCGGGCCGGTGACAACGATGAAGCCGACCGCACCCCGGTCGCGGGCCGCGCGGGTCTTCGTCTGGAATGAGCTGAACTTTGTCAGCGCTCCGTGAGGATCGCTCCCGTCCGGACTGTAGCGGAGGACGACGATGACTTTCCCCTTCACGTCGAGGTTCTTGAAATCGTCATAGCTCGAATCCGTCGCGGAGATGCCGTAGCCGGCGAAGACCAGGGGCCCGGATACCGTCCCGTTCGAGGAGAATCCGAGCGGCCGGAAGTCTGAATCAGGCACGCCGTTCACGACACCCCCGACGAGGGGTTTTCCCTGGAGTCGGAGCGCGTTTCGGGCGCCTGCCCGAACGCTCGACACAAACTGAAAGTGCTGAAAATACGTTCCGCTGTCACCCAGGGGAGTAACACCCCAGTCATGGAGGTACCGGGCGATGTAGCGGGCGGCCATCTCGTTCCCCGGCGAACCGGAGGCGCGGCCTCCCAGTTCATCCGAGGCGAGATACCTGATATGCGTCTTGATGTCCTCCGCCGTGATTTCCGGGGCCAGATGCTGGGCGTTGACGAGGGGGGGGAGGAAGGCCATAAAAGCGAAAGCAAGCGTCGTTCGAGAGTTCATTGCGCGTGTCCTGCGTTGCACTTGTTGTGAGTGAGTCAATCCTTCCAATCGGCGATGAAGAGGTTTGTCTCGTGCGGCTTGCCGTTCCGGTTGGAAGCGAACACGAGTTTCCTGCCGTCATGCGTGAACATCGGGAAGCCGTCAAACGTGTCATTGTACGTGACCCGTTCAAGCCCGCTCCCGTCGGTGTTGATAAGGTAGAGGTCGAAGTCCCTCCCTTTCGGATCCGCCATGTTGGAGGCGAATATGATCCTCCTGTNNCGTTTGTTCGACCCGTCGGCGTTCATCAGGAAGATCTCCATATGGAGCGGCCGGACGAGATTCTGGGAGAGGAGCTGCCGGTAGGAGGCCGCGGAGGCGCTGTCGGTGTAGTGACAGGCGCGGTAGACGATCATGGATCCGTCCCAGGAATAGAAGGCCCCGCCGTCATAGCCGAGCTCGCTGGTAAGCTGCCGCACGCCTGTGCCGTCCAGGTTCATCGAAAACAGGTCCAGGTCCCCGTTCCGCACAGAGGTGAAGACGATCCGGTCGCCCCGGGGAGAGATGGTCGCCTCGGCGTCATATCCCGGTGTGGATGTCATGCGCCGGAGGTTGCTCCCATCGGGCCGGGCGGTGAAAATGTCGTACTCGGGGGAAACGGCCCACGTATATCCCTGGGAGAAATCGGGTCGGGGGGGGCATTCGCTCATGAGATGATGTGTCGATGAGAACAACACCATCGTGTCCCCCGGAAAGAAATACCCGCATGTGGTCCGCCCCCTCCCCGTGCTGATCATACGGGTGGAGCCCGAGGCGAGGTCCATGACAAATTCCTGATCGCATTTCAGGCTGTCCCTCGTGGACTGGAATATCAGCCGTGTCTCATCGGTCGAGAAATATCCTTCCGCGTTGTCCCCGCCGAACGTGAGCTGGCGGAGAGTGCGAAAATGTACTTCCTTCGGCAGAATGAGCGAGGGGGAAGTGTCCCCCGGCGAGAGTCCGAGCGCACTGAGAGCGCAGAAGAGGAACGGGAAAAGGCGTTTGGTCATCGGATCAGCATGATTTTGTGGATGATCGGGAGCGCTTCTGCGAGTTTCGCGTACGGTGCGGGGGATTCCGCCTTTTCCCTGAGAAATTAATGTACGCCGAATCAGAGTCAACTTCAAGGCGATGACGCGCTTGCAACTCCGTGTGCGCCGGAGTACATTGCATCGGTCGTTTCAAGTCCAGGAGCCGGTCATGGAAATGAACAGTGCGATCGTCACGGGGGGGAACGGTGCCCTCGGCCGCGTCGTGGCGTCCACACTGATGAACAACGGGATCCGTGTGGCAATTCCCGTCCGGCCGGGTTCCCGGAGGGGCGATCTCCCCCCGGAACCGGAAAATGGGACCGGCATGTTGTACTGGGGCGAATCGGATATCACCGCGGAATCCGGGGCTTCGGCATTTGTAAAGGAAGCCGCCGGACGCTGGGGGGGAGTTGGGATACTCGTCAATTGCGCCGGCGGTTATGCCGGGGGTGAAAAGATAGGCGAGGTGACAGCAGCCACATTCGAGGAGATGATCACCGCAAACCTGAAGACCGCATTCCTGATGTCGGGCGCGGTTCTCCCGCTGATGCGGGGAGCGAAACGCGGACGCATCATATCGATCGCTGCGATGGCCGCGCTCTCGCCGGCCCCCTCTCGCGGGGCGTATGCCATCGCGAAAAGGGGAGTGGTGACGCTCACCGAGACGATTGCCGAAGAGGTAAAGGGGAGCGGCATCACCGCCAATGCGATCGCTCCGGGCGTCATCCTGACGCCGGCCAACCGTGCTTCGATGCCATCGGCGGACTCTTCGCGCTGGGTGACGCCTGAAGAGATCGCGGCGATTGTGCTCTTCCTCTGCTCGGAGGACGCCCGGTCGGTCAACGGCAACGTTGTCAAGGTGTATGGATGAGTTTGACTTTTGGCGGGAATTAAGCTATTTTTCGATGAAATTGCGAACAGGCGTGTCGATCGAAAAGGCGGGAGCGTCCCACGCTGTTCCTGCCTTTTTCTTTTTGTCCTGTCCATAGGAGCGATATGAACCTCAGGGAGCGTATAAGCGAAGATCTGAAATCCGCGATGAAATCGGGAGACAGGATCCGTCTTGAGACACTCAGGACGATGCGTGCCGTTCTGCTTGAGAAAGAGATCGAGAAGCGGGGCGGGCCCGCTATGACCGCCGAGGATGAGGTCGCCACACTCACCTCTGCGGCCAAGAAAAGGAAGGAATCGATCGACCTGTTCACGAAGGGGGGGAGACCTGAGCTCGCGCACCAGGAGGGACTGGAACTTGCGATCATACAGGAATACCTCCCGCGCCAGCTGACTGCCGAGGAAGTTGCCGGTTTCATAAGGGAGGCTGTCGTCCAGACGGGTGCTTCGGGCCCTGCAGACTTCGCCAGAGTGATGCCCCTGGTCATGAAGCAGGTCAGAGGGAAAGCGGACGGAAAAGTCGTCCAGGACCTCGTCAAGAAAGCTCTCGGTGCGGCCTGATGAGGTTCTCATTCCTGGACATATTCATGATTGCCGGGCTGGGGTTGGGGGGATATCTGGGCTACCNNTGGGGCTGGGGGGATATCTGGGCTACCGGGGGGGGCTGGCGAAGAAGCTCTTCAACATCCTGATGCTCCTCATCTCCGTGGTCATCGCCTCGAAGTTCATGACCCCGGTGGGTGATTTCTTCCTGGAGGCGGGCGTCCTCGGTGACCCGGCGGCATATGCCGCCGGCTTTGCGCTTGTCATGCTTCTTATCATGATCCCGGCAATCCTGCTCTACAGGAAATTCGGGAAGACGAGCGCTGCGAAGACGACCGGGAACACGGTGGGGGCGTTCCTCGGGGTCCTCGAGGGGGCGATGGTGATCAGCTTCATTCTCCTCGGGATGCGTGTCTTCGACGAGCCCGATCAGGAAGACAGGCAGGCCTCGCTCCTGTACAGGCCCCTATGCAATTTCGTCCCCAGGACATTTGTATTCCTCCAATCATATTTCCCGGGCGCTTCCGAATTCAAGGAACAGATCTCGAGAAAGTTCAAAGACTTCGACGTCTTCGGGAAGCCCCTTCATCCTCCCGGGAAACCATGAACGGATGGGACAACGCGCTCCGGAAGCTTGAATTCGACAAGGTTCGCCAGCGTGTGCTCCGGTATGCATCCTCGGACCCGGGACGTGATCTGGTCGGGCGGATGACGGTCCTGGTCTCCCACCGGGAGATCCGGGAGGCGCTCAGCAAGGTGACGGAAATGAAACGGCTCCTCGAGCAGGAAGAACCCCTTCCCCTCGACGGGATTCACGCCGTGGGAGAGGCGCTCAGCAAGGCGGCGGTCGAGGGGATGACACTCCTCCCGCGTGAACTCCTCCATGTCTCGTTGACGATGAAGGCGGCGCGAATAACCCGGTCGTTCGCCTCACGGAGGAAAGAGGTGTATCCGCTCCTGTGGCAACTGGCCGATCCGCTCGCGACTGACAAGGTCCTTGAATTCAACATCGATCATGCCGTAGACGAAACCGGGGCAATTCGTCCGGATGCGTCCCGGGAGCTCCTGGGGATCCGGCGGGCGATCGCGGACAGGTACGAGGACCTCCGCAAGAGGCTCATCGGCATCCTCCGCAACGTCGCGGAACTCGGGTTCAGCCAGGATGACATCATCACCACCCGGGAAGGGCGGATGGTCATCCCCGTCAAGTCGGAGCACAAGAACCGTGTGCCGGGCTTCATTCATAGCGCATCCGCGAGCGGTGCGACGGTGTTCATCGAGCCGACAGAGACGCTGGAGCTCAACAACGACATCCGGAGCCTTCAATTCCAGGAACAGCGCGAGATCGAACGAATACTGAAAAGTCTGACGCTGCAGGTGGGGGAACAGAAGGAGGCTCTCGCGGCAAACCTGGAGATACTCGGCGAACTCGACGCCCTCCAGGCGAAGGCGAAATATTCCATCGAGATACTGGGCATCGAGCCGGAGCTGCGGACCCGCGGCCCGCTCTCCGTCAGGGGAGCGCGGCACCCGATACTCCTCCTCACGCACGGTTATGACCGGACTGTTCCTCTCGATATGGAGGTGGGGGGGGAATGGACCACGCTCCTGATCAGCGGTCCGAACGCCGGGGGGAAGAGTGTGGCAATGAAGTCCATCGGACTTTTCGTCCTGATGGCCCAGTCGGGGCTGCACATCCCTGCCTCCGACGGGACGGCCCTCCGGCTGTTCCGTTCCTGCTTCGTCGACATCGGGGACGAACAGTCGATTGAAAACGACCTGAGCACATTCAGCTCTCACCTGGCAAGCCTCAAGGCGATCGCCGAACAGGCCGACGGGGAAAGCCTGGTTCTCATCGACGAAATCGGTGCGGGGACAGACCCTTCGGAAGGAGGCGCGATCGCCGGGGCTCTGCTGGAGGAGCTCACGCGCCGGTGTGCCCTGACGATCGCGACGACGCATCAGGGTGCGCTGAAGGTCTTTGCCCACGAGACGGAAGGGGTGGCGAACGGGGCGATGGAATTCGACCTGAAGACACTTACCCCCACATACAGGTTCCGCGCCGGAGTTCCCGGGAGCAGCTACGCTCTCGAGATGGCTGCCCGGCTTGGTTTCTCTCCGGCGTTGATGGAACGCTCCCGCCAGCGGCTGGGTCAACAGAACACCCGGCTTGACAACCTGATCATCGAGCTGGAATCGGCGACGCAGAAGGCGCGCCTGGAGCTGGAAGCCGCACGGGAGGAGAAGCTCCGTCTCGAGGCTTTGACGCTGGAATACAGGGAGAAGCTTGCCCGTCTGACCGGAGAGGCGAAGGACCTGAAACGGAAGGCGATCGAGGATGCAGCCAGGATCGTGGAAGGGGCCAATGCGGTGATCGAAAAGAGCATCAGGGAGATCCGCGAGACAAAGGCTGAAAGGGAGACCGTGCGGCGCGTCCGCGGGGACGTCTCCCGTATGACCCGGGAGATCGACGCGGGACGCCGCGAGATTATGCGCGAGGTGCCGGTGGAAGCGCGCGGGAACATCGTTGAGGGGAGTTCCGTCACCGTGGCGGGGGGGAGCGATGTCGGCGAGGTTGTCGCCGTTTCCGCCGACGGGAAAAGCGCGACTGTGGTGTTCGGCGCCCTCCGGATGCGCGTGAGCCTCGAGAACCTGCTCCCGGCGCGAAAGCGCCCCGCTCCCGCCTCGCGCACGCCGGGGGATCAGGGGATGGAGAAGCCCGCAACGGTGCGCCAGGACCTCGACATCCGGGGGATGACGGGAGATGAAGCCCTCCCGCTCATCGATAAGTTCATCGATGATGCGATCCTCTCAGGTCTCAACCGGGTCGACGTCATACACGGGAAGGGGACCGGCGCGCTCAGGAAGAAGGTCACCGACTTCCTCGCTTCGCACGCGCGCGTGAAGGGTTACCATCCCGGGGAATGGAACGAAGGGGGGATGGGAGTGACGGTGATAGAACTCTCGGAGAACTGATGGCGGTACGTCCGATCCGGAAGATTCTCATCGCCAACCGGGGCGAGATCGCTCTCAGGGTGATCCGGACCTGCAGGGAGTTGGGGATTCGGACGGTGTCGGTGTTTTCCGCGGCCGACAGGACGGCGCCGCACGTGCTTGCCGCGGACGAAGCTCTTGCGATCGGCGCGTCGCCATCGAGGGAAAGCTATCTTCACGCCGGCCGCATACTCGGCGCGGCATCCGCGTCGGGGGCGGACGCGATTCATCCCGGCTACGGCTTTCTCTCGGAGAATCCGGAATTTGCCCGGAGCGTCCGCGACGCGGGACTGGTGTTCATAGGACCGTCACCGGAGAGCATCGCATCGATGGGGGACAAGACCGCGGCACGTGCGCTTGCCGCCGCCGCAGGCGTCCCCACGGTTCCGGGGACGGCGGGGGCGGTCTCGGGGGGGACGGAGGCCGCCGGGTTCTGCGCTCGTCACGGGTATCCCGTTCTTGTCAAGGCNNCTCGTCCCGTCGCTCCGGGCGGCGGCTTCGGAGGCGCGATCGGCGTTCGGGGATGAGAGAGTGTATATTGAAAAGTACTTCGAGGATCCCCGTCACATCGAGATACAGATCCTCGCGGACGCACGCGGGAATACCGTGCACCTCGGGGAGAGGGAATGTTCGATTCAGCGCCGCCACCAGAAAGTGGTGGAGGAATCCCCTTCGGTCATTGTCGATGAGGCGATGCGCAGCCGGATGGGAGAGACCGCGGTGAAGGTTGCGCGGGCATGCGGCTACACGAATGCCGGGACGGTCGAGTTTCTGGTGGACAGTGACAGAAACTTCTATTTTCTGGAAATGAATACGCGGCTCCAGGTCGAGCACCCGGTGACGGAACTCCGGACAGGGCTCGATCTGGTGGCATTGCAGATCAGGATCGCCGGGGGGGCGGGTCTCCCCTTCACACAGGAAGGGATCCGGTTCAGCGGCCACGCCATCGAGTGCCGGATCTGTGCCGAGGATACGGAGAACAACTTTCTCCCTTCGACGGGGAGGATCGCGCATCTGAGGGCCCCGGCCGGCCCGGGGATACGGGATGACAGAGGGGTTGCGGAGGGGGACGAGATCGGCGTGTATTATGATCCGATGATGGCCAAGCTCATCGCCTGGGGAGGGACGCGGGGGGAAGCCATTGCGCGGCTTGTGAGAGCACTCCGGGAGTACGAAATACTCGGGGTCCGGACAAACATCCCCCTATGCCTGTTTGTGCTGAAACATCCCATGTTTGCGGCGGGGGAAATCTCAACGCATTTCATAAGCAAATACTTCTCCCCGGGCACTTTGAGTGACGCGCTGCCGTTAGAGGAGGAGGCTGCAGCGGCGGTCTGTGCGCTGATTGCCCGCGAAGCGGAAGTGGCTGCCAGCCCCATGCTCCCGCCTCCCCCCGGTCACTGGCGGGGACGCCGGAGCGACTTCTTCCGGGGACGATGATCACGTACCATGTCACGGTGAACGGGAAAGAGCTGACGGTCCGCCCCGGGGCGGAAGGATCTGTCTCGATTGACGGGAAAGAACGCGCGCACGACGTTCAGCGGATCTCACTCACGGAATTTTCCGTGATGATCGGAATACGCCAGGTACGGGTCGTCGTCTCTGCCGGCGAGGAAGGATTTGATGTTATCGCGGGGGATTTTCGCGGGAGGGTGACCGTCGAATCGGAGCGCGGGCGACTGCTCCGGCGGTACGCCCGGAGCACGGGAGGGTCGGGGTCCAGGCTGGAGGTGCATGCACCGATGCCGGCAATGGTAGTCAGGCTTGAAGTGAATGTCGGGGATGAAGTCCGCGCCGGGCAGCCGCTCATCGTGCTTGAAGCAATGAAGATGGAAAACGAGCTGCTCGCATCCGGCGCAGGCCGCGTGAAAGCAGTCTATGCAACCGCAGGTAAAGCCGTGGAAAAAGGAGAGTTATTATTGCTTCTCGAATGAAAAATATTCACCTATCATCGACCAGCGGCATATTCGCTATCGCGCTTCTTGTGCTGTGCCTGTCTGAACGAGCGGCGGGGGGCGGATTCCAGATCGTGGATCAATCTGCCCGGACCATGAGCATCGGCGGAACGATGGGAGCATTGACCGGTGACCCGACGGCGATGCGTGCCAATCCAGCTCTCCTTTCATTCATGGATGGCCCGGTATTCTCTTTCGGAGCAACGGTAAAGGTCCCGGATCAGAGGTTCTACGGTGTGTCCCCTTCCACGGTGGAAACCAAGATGCAGGCCCAGGTCCTCTTTCCACCCAGCATCTGCCTTACGTATACATCTTCAGCCGGGTTCGGGGCAGGGATAAGTGTGACGGTCCCTTACCAGATCCAGACGGAGTGGGACCAGGATTGGGTCGGAAGCCGTCTTGTGACGAAATCCGATCTCCGGGTCACCATGGTGACGCCGGCGATCAGCATGAAGATCTCAGATAACCTCTCATGCGGATTGGGACTTGAGCTCGGGCTTCCCAGGATATTGTATGAACAGAGATTGCCTGCGACTGTTCCCGGGGATTCTACCACTCAACCGGACGGAGTCATAACCCATGACGGGGATGGAAACGTGAGTTACGGGATCCTCGCCGGCATCTTCTATCAGGCGGGGGAGCTCCTTTCGCTGGGGGCGTCTTACAGAAGCCACATGAATCTCAGCATTGAAGATGGCCGTGTCCGTTACAGGGGAATGCCGCCGCAGATCGCAGACCAGTTTCCCGAAGGACATTTCTCGACCGCCCTCGTCCTTCCGAACCAGTTTCTTGCAGGTGCGGCGCTGCACCCTTTTCACTGGCTCAATATTTCCGCCGACCTGGAATATAGCCTCTGGTCGGAGTTTAAATCAGTCAGGATAACGTATTCAAATCCATCGCGTCCGGACGTTGTCGTGAATCAGAATTGGAATAATATCCTGAATGCCAGGTTTGGCCTGGAAGCGGCCTTCTCGGACTTCTCAATCCGCGGCGGGATTCGCGTGGAGCAGAGCCCCGTCCCTGATGAATCCCTGTCTCCCGGTCTTCCCGATGCCGGTGGGACCGGCTATTCGCTGGGATTCGGCTACAGGGCTGGAGAGGGGTTGCTCCTGGATTTTGGCTATTCGGTCATTCAGTTCAGGGACCGTTCCATCACCAATTCTTCGCTGATGTACGGCCCGACTCCGGGGGGGTTTAACGGATTATATTCCTCGCACACTGCTTCAATTGCAATCAACGTAACGTATTCATGGAATTGAGATGGCGCTCGTAGCGAAAGATCAAAGTGAGCCCGCCGTAACACCGGATCTCGCGCTGAAGCACGGACTGACCGGGGATGAGTTCGGGAAGATCATCGAAATCCTCGGCAGGATTCCGACGTACACCGAGCTGGGGATATTCAGCGTTATGTGGAGCGAACACTGCAGCTACAAGAATTCGATTGCAGTCCTGAAGACTCTCCCGAGGGAAGGGGGGAAGCTCCTTGTCGGCGCAGGCGAAGAGAATGCGGGACTGGTGGATATCGGCGAAGGATTGGCCGTCGCGTTCAAAATAGAAAGCCACAATCACCCTTCGGCGGTGGAGCCGTACCAGGGGGCGGCCACGGGGGTCGGCGGGATCATGCGGGACATATTCACGATGGGAGCACGCCCCATCGCCGGACTCAACTCGCTCAGGTTCGGGGATCTTTCGAGCGCGAGGACGCGCGGCCTGTTCCGGGGAGTGGTGAAAGGGATCGGCGACTACGGGAACAGCTTTGGCGTCCCGACTGTCGCGGGAGAGGTATATTTTGATCCCTGTTACCAGGACAACCCGCTTGTCAATGCCATGGCGGTCGGGGTCGTGAAACAGGGTGAATGGGCAAGTGCGGT
This sequence comes from Ignavibacteriota bacterium, assembly GCA_003161955.1. Classification (GTDB taxonomy): domain Bacteria; phylum Bacteroidota; class Ignavibacteria; order UBA10030; family UBA6906; genus Fen-1273. The sequence continues at coordinate 17,301 of PMND01000113.1, forward strand.
TGCCAGCGGGACAGGGAACCCCGTGATGATCGTAGGTTCCTCAACCGGTCGTGACGGCATACACGGGGCGACTTTCGCCTCTGAGGAGATATCAGAGGCTTCTGAGGCCAAACGGCCGTCAGTCCAGGTGGGAGACCCGTTTACGGAAAAACTTCTCCTTGAGGCCTCGCTGGAAGCGATCAGGTCAGGCCACATTATCGGAATTCAGGACATGGGTGCGGCGGGGATTACATGCTCCACGTCGGAGATGAGCGCAAAAGGGAAGAGCGGAATGCGGATCGATCTCGATCGGGTGCCCGCGCGGGAAACCGGGATGAGCGCGTACGAGCTCATGCTCTCCGAATCGCAGGAACGGATGCTTGTTGTCGTCCGCCGTGGAAAGGAATCTTCGGTCAAGGAAATATTCGAGAAATGGGACCTGCACGCCGAGATCATCGGCGAGGTCACGGGGACCGGCCGTCTCGAGATCTCGTACCGGGGGGTGAACGTGGCCGATATTCCGGCGGCCACGCTGGTCCTCGGAGGCGGTGCTCCCGTGTATCTCAGGGAATCGAAGTTGCCTGGCTACATTGCTTCCGCCGCCCAATTCAGACAGGAAGCGCTCCCTGAGCCCGGTGCAGCGGGAGACATCCTCCTGAGGCTTCTGGGCGCTCCAAACATCGCGAGCAAACGCTGGGTGTACGAGCAATACGACAGCATGGTCAGGACGAATAACGTAGTATTAGCTGAAGGTGATGCCGCTGTAATCCTTTTAAAAGAAACGGGTAAAGCGCTCTCCATTAAGACCGACTGTAATGGCCGTTACGTCTATCTGAACCCCCGGCGGGGCGGCATGATAGCCGTCGCCGAATCGGCTCGCAATGTCGCCTGCACTGGCGCGGTCCCGCTCGCAATCACCAATTGTCTGAACTTTGGAAATCCATACAAACCCGAGGTATACTGGCAATTTAAGGAGGCTGTCGCGGGGATCGGCGAAGCCTGCAGGTTCTTCAACACGCCTGTCACCGGAGGGAACGTAAGCTTTTATAATGAAAGCCCTAACGCGTCGGTATATCCGACACCGGTTATCGGCATGCTCGGACTCCTGGATGATGCGTCACTGGCTGTAACGTCCGGTTTTAAACACGAAGGCGATGTCATCATACAGCTTGGCCGGACCAAGGGGCACATCGGTGGGACGGAATATCTGTCGGTGATCCATGGGATTGTTGCTGGGGATGCTCCCGATTTGAACCTGGAGGATGAGAAACGGCTCCAGCGGGTCCTTGTTGAATCCGCTGCGGGAAGCCTGCTGAGGAGCGCACACGATTGTTCAGACGGGGGGCTTGCCGTGGCCCTGGCAGAATGTTGCATGGGGACAGGAAGCATGCTCATGGGTGCGGAAATCGACATTGTGCCGGACGGCGGGAGGATCGATTTCCTTCTTTTCGGCGAGGACCAATCCCGCGCAATTGTCTCGGCCGCCGCAGCTGACGCGCATTCCGTGATGGAGATGGCACGGAAGCACGGAGTCCCCGCCGCAGTGATAGGACGCGTTGGCGGCGACCGTCTTCAGATCGGGAAGGAGATCGATTTGAGCGTCAGCGAGATGGCGGGGGCGTACATGCGGTCCATCGGAGACCGGATGGAGAAAGAGGAAGCCGGTTTGTTTTAGCTTTACATAATATACATTATATGACATTTCAGTATACGAATGAGGCCCATATTCCAGGGCCCTTTCGATCTCTACTGATCCTGAATATCCCCGCTTGATGCCTTCTTTCGGCGGACTCGCATCTTGTTCACGATATATGCGAGCCCCAGAACCATCACCAGTCCTGTAGCAAGCACAACCATCCTGTCATGTAACTCCGGAAATGTCAGCACGTTTTGCTCCCTCGGTTCATCAGGTGAAATACCCCGCAAGTATTGTCCCTGCAATGTACGCGATCAACAAGATACCTATCGCGGTGAACAGCGGGCTCTTAAGCCCCCTCGCTGAGTTCCGGTCTATGAACGGTATCAGCGCCCAGAGTCCGATAAGTATCCCCAACACGGCGTTGACCAAAAGCTCCCCGTCGATGCCGAGCACGGTCGCCGGGACCATTCTAAGAGTCTGGTACAGCGGCAGAAAGAACCACTCGGGCTTCATTCCGGGGGGTGCAGATGCCATCGGGTCAGCCTTCTCACCGAGCTCCTTCGGCATCAGCGTCGCAAGTATAAGCAGCACTGCAAATCCGGCAAGCCAGGCCATAAGGTCCCTGTAAGCGAAGTCGGGAAAGAACGGGACCGGCTTCTTCGTAACCGGCGTTCCCACGGGAACAGAGACCCCCGAAAACTGATTAAGCAACAGATGGAAAGCGATGACGACGCAAGCGATTAGGGGCAGCACAATTACGTGGAAGCTGTACATCCTCGTGAGCGTCTCTTCACCGACGTATTCAGCTCCCTTGATCAGGGTCACTCCCCAGCGTCCGAGCAGCGGGACCGATTTTGGAACCTCCGTCCCGATCAGCGTTGCGAAATATGCTTTCGTGTCCCACGGGAGAAGGTATCCGGTGAACCCGAATCCGAGAACAAGGAGGAGCAGCGCCACACCTGAGAGCCACATCAACTCCCGGGGCTTTCTGTACGCCTTCAGCAGGAAGACGCTGAACATGTGTACGAAGAGCATTCCGACCATCAGGTGGGCCGACCAGGCATGTAACGATCTGACGAGCCAGCCGTGCGGCGTGTCATTGACGATCGTCCGTATGCTCTCATATGCGTGCTCCGGAGTCGGCTGGTAATACAACGAGAGCAATATTCCGGTGACGATCTGAACGCAGAAAAAGAAGAGCGTCATCCCGCCGAAGTAATACCAGACCGTGTGTCTGTGTACGGGGATATCCTTTGAAGAGAGGAATGCGACAACCCGACGGAGCGGTAATCGTTCAAAGAACCAAACTCTCAGACGGGATGATCCTGCCGGATGCACACGATGACTGGGATTAAACACGTGTCAGATAGAGAGATGACCCGTTCAACGTCACCCTGTATGGAGGAAGGGGCCGTGGAGCCGGCCCGGAGGTATTCACTCCGCTCATGTCGAATTGGCTTCCGTGGCAATTACAACCAAAGTGCGGGACGGGAGATTCCTGGTACTGGACGACACAGCCGAGATGCGTACAGCGTGCTGAGAGAGCCCTGAACTGGCCCGTGGGCGTGTGTATCAGGAGCACAGGGTCTTTGTTCACGCGTACGATTTTCACAGTCCCCTGTGCAAAGTCGCCCGAACTCCCGACAAGAACGGCATTACGATTGCTCCCTTTTGCAGCGACAGGAGTGACATACTGGAGGATCATTCCGATGACGGGAGCAGCACACAGGGTTCCCCAGATCCCGATTGCGACCTTCAAAAAATCCCGGCGTCCCCCGGGTTCTTCGGGATTTTCAATCAT
>PMND01000163.1 GCA_003161955.1 Ignavibacteriota bacterium
GGTTATGCGAACCGGGTGGAGGTGGAGAAACACGTTGTCGACGATCTGGAGCGCCCTGTTACGCTGTGTGTCCTGGTAGTTGTGGCGGAAGACGGATTTATAGACTTCCGTCTTCTGCATCTTCTCGCGCAGCGTGTCGAGTATGCCGAGCATGGTACCGGTCTCCTCCTGTCTAGCCGTTGTACTTCAGAAATGCCCCGGGTTTCGACCACTCCCCTTTTTCATACAGGAACTTGATATTCCGGTCCACGAGGATCTGGCCGTCGTCGTCCAGCGTAATCTTGAGGCGCTCCAGCGGGCGGGGTGTCGGGCCCTCGAAATTGACCCCGTCCTTGTGATACCCGCTCCCGTGACACGGGCACTTGAACTTGTTCTCTGACGGGAGCCAGCGGGGCGTGCATCCCAGATGTGTACAGATCGCCGAGAGCGCGTAAAAGCCCTCTGTTTCCCTGACGATCCACACCCTGAAATCATCCTTGTACTTTTCGTTCACTTCTCCCACAACGAAATCTTCGGGAAATCCTGCCTTGAACGCGGATGGTGCCTCGTAGAGGACGCGCGGTACCATGAGCCGGAGCGCCCCGATTGTCGCCGTCCCGATGAACGAAAGAACAGCAAACCATCCCGCGACGTTCAGGAAGCTCTTGCGGTTCATCCGCCAGATCCCCCTGTCGTTTTCCGGCGGCTTGTCCTGCCTGGGCTTCCTCACCTCCTGGACAGGCGGCCCCGGCGCCGGGGGCTGCACGCCGGGAGCGGGGACAGGAGCGGCCGGGGGCTGGACGCGCATGTTCTGGTCATCGGCCATGGTAAAGCCTCTGCGTAAGGGGAGACGGACATGCCATCGGCGATGGAAAGTCAGCCGGCGATTTCAGGATGTAAAAAAGAGAAGGGTGTGCAATGTCATTGGGGGCGTCGCACGCGGCATGAGTATGCAGGGTGAAGAACGGTACACAATGCAACATTGATGACCAACAGAGCCAAATGTTAATGATTGCGACGCCGCAGGAGCGTATTTGAATGAACTTGTGAGCAAATGTACACAAGTTTAATCGAAAAGTCAACAAGTAATGCGGATAACTTCATGTAGTCTCTCTGAAACGCCGATAACTGTAAAGATATTCAACGGCGATTGCTTCTCCTGAATGATTCAGGTATATTTGAAGCCGATCGAACCACAGGTCCGAAAACCCCCTGGAACCCCAATCATGGAATGGATCGACTACAGGACGCTCCCCCCGGCCGCAGGTGGATTCTCCGAACTTTTTTTTGACTACGTGTACGAGTACGAAAGAGTGCGACAGTTTTTTCCGTCGAACTTCAGGGAGAACGACTCGTTTGAATCGGTGATCAAAGGGATCGATGGCGGGCATGTCGACCGGCGCACCCTCGGAGAAGTCCTCACTGAGCAGAATTCCACGGGGGCGGAATCCCCAAGGACCGGGGAGAACATACGGCTCCTCGGGAAAGAAGGAACGTACGCGGTTGTCACCGGGCAACAGGTCGGACTTTTCGGCGGACCGCTCTACACGCTGTACAAGGCGATCACTGCGATTGCGCTCGCACAGAAACTGACGATGAAATTCCCCGGAAAGAATTTCGTTCCGGTCTTCTGGATCGAAGGAGAGGACCACGACTTCCAGGAGATGAATCACATCTCGGTCCTCGACCAGGAAAACTTGCCCCTCCGGATCGAATACCTCCCGGGGGGGATCATGCCCGAGAAGAATGTCGGAGCCGTCGGAGAGATGGTATTCGACGAGACAATCCGGACTACGATCGACCGGCTGGAATCGTCACTGGCAAGGACCGAGTATACTCCCCCGCTTGTCGCCGCACTGAGGGAGTGTTACGCTCCGGGCGCCACGTTCAACCGGGCATTCCAGGCATGGTTGAACCGGATGCTCCCTGGAACCGGACTCGTGTTCCTTACCCCCAACCACCCCCGATTGAAGAAGTTGCTCTCCCCCCTCTTTACGAGAGAACTCCAGGAGTTCCCGCGATTTTCCCAGATGGTCATCTCAAGAAGTGCTGAACTGGAAAGGAGATACCATGCTCAGGTCAAACCAAAATCGATCAATCTTTTCCTCTTTCACAAGGGGGGGCGTTACCTGATAGAGCCCCGGGAAAGCGATTTCAGTCTCAAAGGGACGAGGGCATTTTTCACGAAAGAACAGCTCCTGCAGATTGCCGCCGAAACCCCGGAGCAACTCAGCCCCAACGTCGTGCTCCGCCCCCTCTGTCAGGACATACTCCTTCCGACTATCAGTTATGTCGGAGGCCCTTCAGAAATCGCCTACCATGCACAACTGCAGCCGCTGTACGAGGACCTGGGGATCCCGCAACCGGTCATATACCCGCGGGCGAGCCTCTCGCTCGTGCAGACGAACCTCCTGCGCGCGATGGAAAAGTACGGGCTCGAGCTCCCGGAATTCCTGGGAGATATAGGGAAGGTCACTGCAAAAGTCGTGGAACAGATATCGGAGATCAAGCTGGATGCGCTCTTCGCAAACGTCACGAAGACGCTGCACGAAGGGCTCGGCGAGCTGAAATTCGGCCTGAACGAAATCGACCCGACGCTTCTCGGCGCGCTCGAGAGCGTCTCATCCAAGATCGACGTGAATATCGGCGTGCTCAGGGAGAAGTCGGTCGCGGCCCAGAAGAGGCGGAACGAAACGGCAGTACGTCAGATAGAAAAAGCGGCATCAGGGCTCCTCCCGGCCGGGAGCCTCCAGGAGAGAGTGCTGAGCCCTGTGTACTACATGAACAAGTACGGGGAGGGGCTCGGTGCGTGGCTCGCGGACAGGATCGACATCACGGGCTTCAAGCACCAGATACTCCAACCGTAGCCCGGCCCTGAGCGCGCCTCCCCCCCCTGCCTGCGCCCTTACACGCCAACCTGCTTTTCGGGCACAGGCCGGATCCAGTCCCCGAAATTGATAAGCTCTTCCATCCTGCACGACCAGACGAGCTTGTTGTCATACACCGTGATGTCCGGACAGCCATCACACATGCTCAGAGCCCCGTTCTGCATCATGTCCGCGGGTTGTATGATCATGACGGACTGCATATGCAGCTTTGAGAACGCTTTCCAGGGAGCACGCACGACGTCCCGCAGGTATCTCCCTGCCGTCCGCGCGAGACCCCCGTCCAGCGGCGAGAGGGCGAGCATCGATTTGGCGCGTCCCAGCGTCCGGGGATGCGTGTAGGCGAGGTACGAACCTTTCGTCAGGTGATGGAGCGTTTGCGAGAGCTCCATGAGCTTCGGGCCTGCGTATCCATAGATCTTCTTTTTCGTTCCGATCCGGAGCGTCACGAGCCATTTGAAGTGATCGGGACGCTCGGTTCCGTTCAGATAGGCGCAGGGCTGGAAGCCGGGATACCTGGTCCTGATCGTGTCCACGATGTCGTTCGAGAGTATGGAGATCTTCCGGTCTTCGTCGATCGCATACGCGATCGGCGTCATGTCGATCTCGCTCCCCCCCACCATATATTTGAATCCCTTCTTCACCGGCGCAGCCCGGTAGGCGATGAACACGAGTATGTGGACGATGTCGATGTGCTCCTGCCCCCAGGCAAGTATCGCGGGGACGTCCTTCAGTGTGTGCTCGTACACCGTGGCGTTGAATGCGCAGGAGATGCCGCCGGCTTCAGCAAGCATCCGGGCGTACTTCAGCCTCAGATCGTTGAGCTCCACCTCTGTCTTCCCCTTCATGTGGGGGCGGTTCTGTCCGCTGTCGATATGGAACGTGAATCCTTTGACTCCCGCCTTCTTGAGCGCGCGGAGCTTTTCCACCGTCAGGAGCTGTCCGTTGGTGTTGATAATGGGCTTATCCCCGTCCGCGGCGACCATCGCAACGATCTCCTCGATCTGCGGGTGCGTCAGCGGATCCCCGCCGGCGATTGAGACTCCGTCCGTCTTGCGCAGGCGTTTGAACGTGTCGAGCTCGGCCCGCACCTGCGCGAGCGTCTTGTGCCCGTTCGGCTCGTTCTTCCTGTAACAACCGTCGCAGTAGAGATTGCACTGACTCGTCGGCTCCAGCCAGCTGATGGCGTTGTCCGGGAGCGTCCAGGGGAGCCTGTAGAGTTCATTGTGGTTGAGCGGTTGTTCCATTCGTCCTCCGGAGGTTGTTCGCAGGTGTTAACAAGACGCATAAAAAAATGCCCGTCCACTGAGATCGTAGAAACGGGCAAGGGAATGAACATGACGGACTACACGAAAGCGGCAGCCTCTGCTCCAGCACATCAACATATCAATCTACACAATCCCGGGACTTTAGCAAGCGCAGTAAGCACAAAGTCCATCCCAGGTCATTGCGCGTGGCGGCGCTGTAAGGGCCACCACGAACCAATCTGCACCGGGGTCTTCATTGCCTCGCAATGACGGACTGCACTCGCGATGACGGGGAGTCAGGGGACCGGAAAAAAGGCGCGGTGGAGCGCCTGAGCCGTCCGCCGGATGTCCTTCCCGTCGACGACGAACGTGACATTGATCTCCGAAGCGCCGAGGGAAATCATGCTTACCGGGATATCCTCCCTGTCCAGCACCGAGAATACGCCCGCGACGATCCCCCGCGTCTTCTTCAGGCCTTCCCCCACTACGCAGAATATCGCCTTATCATGTTCCTCTTCCACCTCCGCGATCTTCTTCAGCTCTCCGGAGATCGCATCCAGGTTCGNNACCGTGATTCCCTCCTTGTACGCGATCGACTTGACGACCCCGTCCCCGGTCTCTCCGCCCCCCCCGGCGACGATCACCGTCCCGGGGACGTCGGGCCTCTTCGAGTTGAGAACGCGGACCGGGATGTTCTTCTGGACCGCGGGAAGGATTGTGGCGGGGTGAAGAACCTTTGCCCCGAAGTAGGCCAGCTCCGCCGCCTCGCGGAATGTCATCTCTTCGATCACGCGCGCTTCCGGAATCACGGAAGGATCGGATGTCATGACACCGTCCACGTCCGTCCAGATCTGGATCTCCTCCGCATCGAGAGCCGCACCGAAGATTGCCGCCGAATAGTCGGACCCGCCCCTGCCGATCGTCGTCGGGATCCGCTGTGCCGTGGCCCCGATGAACCCCTGCGTCAGGACCACCTGGCCGCTCTCGAGCCGCGGAGCGATAATCTCCCGCGCCCGCCGGTTGATCTCCGCGAAGAGCGGGGCCGCTTTTGTGTAGTCGGCGTTCGTGATCATCACCTCCTGGGCGTTCACGAGAACGCACGGCATTCCCTCCTGTCGCATGTGATGGAAAAGGAGGAGCGTCGAGAGGCGCTCCCCGAATCCCGCGAACGTGTCGAGCGACCTGTCCGTCAGCTCCCCCAGGATCGCGATGCTCTTGACGAGGTCCCGCAGCTCGTCCACAAGTGCGTCGACCTGCGACTGGACGGTGAAGAGGACTTCCCCCGCGAAGAGGTCGTGGGCGATCTTCCTGTGTCGCAGCCTCAGCTCTTCCAGGCGGTCAAGGGCTTTCTCTTTTCCCGCTTCGCGCGCACTCCGCGCAAGTGCGATCAGGGCGTTCGTTACCCCGGCACACGCCGAAGCCACCACAAGAGGGCGGCGGACCAGGTGCTGCCGGACGATCGACGCCACGTTCCGCATCGCGTGCGAGTCTTCGACCGACGTGCCGCCGAACTTCATGACGATCATGATTTCCTCCCCCTCGGCACCGCATTCCAGATCCGGGACATCAGCCACACGCCCGCCAGAGCAAACGGGATCGGCGCCCAGTGCCAGGCCCCCCAGCCCCACCGTGTGGTGACGTAGCCGACCCCCATCCCGACGAACGCGCCGGCGAGGTACTGCATCCCGTCGAACATTCCCGCAGCGGTCGCCGCCGCCTTTTTCCCCCCGAAATCCATGGAGGCCGCCCCGCCGATCATCCCGTGCGCCCCGTTGACGCAGAACGAGAGCGCGACAAGACAGCACGCAGCAGCCATCGGTCCGAAGTTGAACATATCCGACAGGCCGAACAGCGCGAGCACGGCGGCCATTCCGAGGAACCCGAAGAGAATAACCGGCGCTCTCCTCCCCGAAAATCTCCGGTCGGAGGTGATGCCGAAAATAAATCCCCCGGCGATCCCGGCAAGCGCGATCCCCCATGTTGCCACGATGTAGGGCGCGTAGGTGGCAAAGGAGGAGGAGCGGGCGCCGTGGAAATCCACGAAGTACTTCGGCCACCACGCATCCACGACACTGCGCCGCACGAAGCCGATCATCATGGAGCCCAGCGCGATCGTCCATGTCACCCGCGACCCGAACACCCGCGCGAGGACGTACTTCAGAGAAGAGGGGGACCCGTCATCCCCGCTCTCGTCTCCGGTATCAAAACCGGTGAATCCCGCCTCCGCGGGAGAGTTCTCCATCCAGATATAGTTGACGCCAAACATGACCGCAACGCAAGCACCGGGAATCCAGAATGCATACTGCCACGGAAGCACGAGGAGTATCAGAGGAACCCCCTGGAATGCCAGGAGGAGTCCCATCCTGATCAGCACCCCGAAAATGCCGGAAAAAGTCCCGCGTTCACGGACCTGAAACCACTGGGCGTTTACCTTGACGATCGAAAGCGCGCCGAACGATTGGAAGTACCCGTTGATCCCCCAGACTACCGCCATCAGCGTGAGGAGGAGCCCCCCCGACATACCGAACGACATCACTGCGGGGGCCACCACGTGGCGGGCGGTCCCCGTCCCTTCCCATACTGCGGGGCTTACGACAGCAAGTCCCGCAAGCCCGAAAAGGATGTTAGCCACGACGACCCCCGCGGCGCCAAAGAGAAAGGCCTTCTTCCCCCCCACCCGGTCCGCGAGGGGACCGTTGAGGACCACGGAGAGCCCGTAGACGAGCGGCATGATCGTCTCGAAGACGCCGAGCTCCGTGTTCTTCCAGCCGAATATCTCCGCCAGCACCGGCGCGACCGCCGTGTAGTTGTACCGTGTGGCGTAGAAAAACGCATAAAGGATGCCGAGCGCCATCCAGTTGACAACGCGACGGCGGCGGAAGCCGTCGCCGGGTAATTGCATGCCGTCAGGTGAGCCGTCCATGGGTGTGTGTTCCGCGCACAGTTCTGTGGGATGATCAGCGGTTCGCCGGGAGGCGGTTCCCCCACAGCCTCTCCGTCACGCGAGCAAGCTCCGCGGCAATCAATTGAGGGTCGCTGGTCTTCTCGGGCTCATTCTCGAACACCGCGTACGGCATCCGGAAATCCTTCACCCGGATGTACGCCGGATCCCGTGAGGCGATAGACTCCCAGTCGTTTGTCCTGTAATAGTATTCCATCTTTTCGTCGGGAAGCGAATGGTACAGGATGGAGTGCTCCTCCCCCCTGCGCGCGCGGCGGCGGTTCTTCCTGACGGATTCCTCGTACGACACGCGGATGTAGATGAGTGCGGCCCGGGAGAGGATCTCCTCATGAAGGCATTCGAGGGCATGGGCAATGCCCCGCTCCCCCCCCCGGGCGAACTCGATCAACGTCGTCTTCCCGGTGTGATACGAAGGGTCGCGTGCGATCTTTTTCCGGTACTCGAGATTGATCCTCTCGAGATACAGGTCCCACACGAATTCGTCCTTGAACCAGTATTTCTCGTCGGTCCAGAGCCGCGGGCGGCCGGCCCGGGTGAGTATGTCGTCGGTTTCAAACGTTTCCCACACGTAGAGGAAATCGTCAAGTTCCTCGAAATCGCCGATGCGAAATCTCTCGAGCCGCGCCCGCGGATTGCTGTTCTTCAGGAAATCGATGACCTCCGATTTCCCGGCGGCGGGCCGGCCTGTCAGTATCAGGATGGGGAAGTTGCCCTGTTCCATGGGATGCTCCGGCTGTCGGTTAAGGAACCTGTTCGATGAGGTCCGAGACGCGCGGAACGATCTCTTTCCGCGCCCGGACAATCTTCTCCACCGCCTCGAACACCGTCGACCCGAGGTACAGGGGGACCGCGATCTCCTCACCCAGGTACTTTTTCCCCTCCCCGACGAAGAAATCGCTCGCCGCACACGGATAAGAGCGCTTTTCGTCCAGCGGCTTCCCTCCGACTTCAATCGACGTGAACTCGACACTCCCGTCCGGACGCTTTCTCCACCGGCCGGACATCCCTGCAATCTGTATCCCGGGTTTCTTCGCGATGTTGTACACCATGATGGACCGCAGCTGTNNGTCTTCTTTGTCAGTGGGCCCGCAACGACGTCGCGCCGGATTCCGCCGTTGTTCATGAAGCCCACTTCGGCCCCCGCAGCTTCGCGCTGCGCGTCTGCAAGGAAAGTCCCGATCGCGCTCTGTGTTTCGCTCCGCATCCAATTCCCCTTGAGCGTGCATATCACCTTGTCGTATTCCCCGTCGATTTCCCGCTGCATCGAATCAGCGATGACCGACACGGATGACGGCGGGCGTTTCTCGCGCGTCCAGAGGGGAATCAGGTTTCCGTCGTACTGCGTGACACGTCCCCCTTTCACCGTGATATTGAGCTCCCCCAGATTCTCCGTGTTTGACCCCGTCTGCACGATCAGCACGCCGTCCACCAGCTTCGGGTGGCGCAGCCGCGTATGCGAATGCCCGCCGACGATGATGGCAAGCCCGTGGACGCCCGCGGCGAGCTGGGAATCCTCCTCCACCCCCTGGTGCGTCAGCGCGATGATGATGTCCGTCTTTGGCTTCAGCTCGTCGATGAACTTCTGGGCGGTTTCCACGGGCGGAAGGACCCTGAGACCGGTCAGGTTATTCTGGTTGACGAGGTCGTACAGCTCCTGCGAGATAAGCCCGACGATCCCGAGCCTGAGTCCTCCCCGTTCGACTATCGCGTACGGGACGTTCCCGACAGGATACCGGCCGAGCGAGTCGACGAGGTTCGCACAGAGGGTCGGGAAATTCACAATGCGGACGATCGCGCGCAGGTTGTCCTGTGAGACATCGAAGTCGTGGTTCCCCGGGCACCATGCATCGTACCCGATAGAGTCCATCATGGCGAAGAGGGCCCCCCCCTTCGCCCCGCCATAGGTGCGCTCGGTGATCGGATTGCCGGTCATGACATCCCCGGCGTCGAGCATGAGCGTCGAGGGCTTCGACGCACGGATGCTGTCGGCGATGAACTTGAGCTCGGCGAACCCGCCGACGAGCGGCCGGGGGGTCGATTTCACCCAGTATGCCTCGTGCGGCATGAACGAGGCGTGCATGTCGTTTGTATGGAGGATCGTGAGCGTTTCTACCTGGCCGCAGCCCCACACTGCCGTCAGGCAGGCGATAACGACCGGCAGGAGGCTTTTTCTGATCAGAGCGTGCATGGGGATTCTCCGGGTTGAACGGAACATGCGATGGAGAGGAATATACAAAGAATGTGTGAATTCCGAAACTTGGATATTCAACGGAGGATTTGTATTTTTGGACAGCTGACCTCAACGAACACGGCACGCCATGATCGCACTCGAAAGCCTCACGCTCCGGAGCATACTCAGGCAGAGCACCCGGCGGTTCAAGGACAGGGTTGCTCTTTCCACAGTGGACGGTGCTTCCATTCTCTACGGCCGTTTCGGCGAGCGCGTGGAGGAACTCTCACACCTCCTGCACGACCGGGGGGTCATCCCCGGGGACAGGGTCGCCATTCTTTCGGAGAACAAGCCGAACTGGGGGATCGCCTTCTTCGCCATCACGACGATGGGGGCAATCGCCGTTCCCATTCTCACCGACTTCCATCCGAACGAGATCCACGGCATACTCCGTCACTCGGAGTCAAAGGCTCTTTTCGTGTCGAAGAAGTTCATCGGCGTCCTGGAAGAAAAGGAGTTCACGCACCTCATAGCGCGCATTATGATTGACGACCTGTCGATCATCCCCCCCGAGGCGTCACCCGACCACGTGAAGCAGTTCCTCGATCAGGGGATCAGGGAGATCTCCCGGCTGAAGGAGGTCGCCTTGCGCGTGACCGGGAAGATCGCCCCGGAGGTGCGTGAGGAGGACACCGCTGCCCTCATCTATACTTCCGGCACCACCGGCCACTCAAAAGGGGTGATGCTCACACACAAGAACATCGCCTCCGACGTGCTCGCATGCTCCCAGCTCGTGGATATCAATGAGGACGACAGGCTCCTGTCGATACTCCCGCTCTCCCACAGCTATGAGTGTACGCTCGGCCTGATACTCCCGGTGATGGTGGGGGCATCAGTCTACTACCTTGACAAACCGCCGTCGGCCGGAGTCCTGATGCCGGCGATGACAAAGGTCCGTCCCACCGTCATGCTCTCGGTCCCTCTGATCATCGAGAAAATCTATAAGGGAAGGATCCACCCGCAGCTCACGGGTAACCCGGTCATTCGCGGGCTTTACAAGATACCTCTGATCCGGAAGCGGCTTCACGCCGCCGCAGGGAGAAAACTTCTCGCCTCGTTCGGCGGCAAGCTCCGGATCTTTACGATCGGGGGCGCACCTCTCGCCCCGGAAGTCGAGCTCTTCCTCAGGGAGGCCCGGTTCCCCTATGCGATAGGATACGGGCTGACGGAGACCTCCCCCCTTGTCGCCGGATCGGCTCCGGACGCNNACGACCGGAGAAGGGGAGATTCTCATCAAGGGACCGATGGTGATGAAAGGATACTACAGGGATCCGAAACGGACTGCCGATGTGATGACGCCTGATGGGTGGTTGCGGACGGGAGACCTGGGGATCTTTGACAGCAACGGCTACCTGTACATCAAGGGGAGACTCAAGAACCTGATCCTCGGGCCGAGCGGGAAGAACATATACCCGGAGGAGATCGAATCGACCATCAACGAATTCGACATCGTCGTCGAATCCCTCGTTTTTCAGGAGGACAATCAGCTCGCTGCACGCGTCCACCTGAACTACGAAGAGATCGACAGGCTCTTTTCGCGCCTGCATCTGACGGAATCGCAGGTCCGGGAAAAGATGCGCTCGCTCCTCGACGACCTCCGGAGGCAGATCAACGGAAAGCTCGCGTCGTTTTCGAGAATACAGAAACTTGTCGAGCAGCGGGAGCCGTTCGAAAAAACGCCGACGCAAAAGATCAAGCGCCACCTCTACGTCTGAACCCGCCCGGGCCCGGCGACTGCGGCGCGATCGTTGCCCGCGCCACCGCAGGCGCCATCGTTGTGTCAGCGGAGGTCCGTTCCCGCCAGGAGTTCCCTGATCTTCTGGAGACGCGGGCGGTCGATAGCCGTCCGGACGGGGAGCGCCGCCCCCGTCTCCAGAGCCCTCCGGGCCTCCTCCTTCCTTCCCATGTCGATGTAGAGGATCCCCAGCTCGTAGTGATGCCGCATGATACCGGGGGCGATCGCAATCGCCTTTTTGAGAGCCGATTCGGCCTCACTGTACCCGCCGCGGGGGACGGAGCCTACGAACAGGGAAGCAAGTGCACGCTCCAGCCATCCGACGTTCCCCACCGCCCTGTAAAACGAACCGAGAATCGACCAGGCGGCATCGTCTCGCGGGTTGAGCTCGACAGCGCGCTCCGCCTCATGCTGCAATTCATGGGAAACGGCGAGCTTCCTTTCCGTCGGCGACTCGAGTGCGATGTAGCCGAGCGCCCCCGCCAGCCAGGTGTGTCCTTCCCCCCTTGTTGAATCGGCGAGTATGCACCGCCGGGCATATTCTTCCGCCTTCGAGAGGAGACTGTCACGGGTCTCTCCTTCCGCAACTTCCGCCATGCAGACGGTGACCCGGGCGAGGCGCCAGAGGAGATCCGGCTCCCCCGGATGGGCGGGAAGGGCTTCTTCATAGCGGGCAACCGCCGAGGGATACTCGATCCGTGCGAACGCCTCGTCCCCGGAGGAGATTGCCTCCGGAAGCCCCCCCGCGCCCCGCACAATCATGGAGAGGACCATGGAGAGGGCGAGGGCGGGCATCATCGTGCCGGAAATATGATCCCTGGCGCCACGGGCGCGCGAAGAATGCCGGTGTTCACGCTCATACCCCTCCCGCCTGCTTTCTGAGGAGGTCGCGGATCTCGGTCAGGAGAAGCTCTTCGGCAGTGGGCATCGGCGGGACCGCCGGCGCCGAATCTTTCCTTCTCTTCAGTGCGTTGATCCCCTTGATGAGAAGGAATATCGCGAAGGCGATAATCGCAAAGTCGAAAATCGTCTGCAGGAACGCCCCGTACCGCAGGAGTACCGCCGTGGACCCGAGCAGGGGGGCTTTCAGCGTCACAGCCAGATCGCGGAAATCGACCCCGCCGATCACCATCCCGAGGGGAGGCATGATCACGTCCCCCACGAGAGAGGAAACGATCTTGCCGAATGCTCCGCCAATGATGATACCGACCGCAAGGTCGACAACGCTCCCTTTCATTGCAAACTCTTTGAATTCCTTTACGACGCTCATCTGTCGCTCCGTTGGTGTGTCGGTGGGTGTGGAGGAAAACTCTCTTAGAAGAGCGTATAGGTAAGGCCGAGGGCGAGTGCCTGCTTCATTTGCGTTCTCGCCGAGACGTTGACATCATTGATGATATTGAGGGTCAAACCGGTCGAGATGTATTTGTTGACCTTTGCCACGATCGAGTAATCATTCCGCACGACGATCCGGTCGAAACTCTGGAACGGAGCGAACAGCTCGAGGCGTCCGACGAACTGTATGTTCTCCGCGACGTTTGCATTCAGTTCGCTGACCGATTCGAGCCCTCCCCTCGTCCAGACCTTGTGAACCTCGTGCGTCGTCAAATCCGTGGCATATTGATTGTACTGTGAGGTGACAACCTCGCGCAGCGCGGCGCCCACCCGGGTAGAAAACTCCGGCACAGGCTTGTATTCCATACCGGCGCTCTGCGTCACGTACGCCGGGTCAAAAAGCCTTGACACCACGCTCTCAGGCTTCGTGTCGTAGTTGTACCCGGGAGCGAATTGCGTGCGGAGCGTGACCGCCCCGTAGGGGTTGACATATGTCCCCATTTTGTAGATAAGGAGACTCTCGATGTAGATGTCGTCGTCGGTCTTACGGAGACCCTGGTCGCCGAGACGGGCCTGTCCGAATGCGAACTTATAGTTATTGGTCCAGACCGTCCGCTCCGAGGTCAGGACCGATGAACCCTGGAGGACCACCGAGTAAGCGAGCGTATTGGAACCACCGGCCACCCAGTCCTTGAACGATACCTGCGTCAGGTTCAGAGCGCCGGATGCTGTGTGATTCCACCCGTAGTGTTTCGAAGTGTCGGCGTTCACTTTTGCCGCCTGTTCCAGGTATTTCTTTTCCCGTTCTCTCTCTTCAGGAGTTTTTTGCTGCGCGAGAACGCCGGCGGCGGCGAGGAAGAGGAGGGGGAGCAGATGTGCACGTTTCATTTCTTTCCCTGATATTGGTCTGGTCTGTGAAACATAAGTGTCATAAGAAAACAAAATCCGCAAAAAATGCAACCACCTCCCCTCCCGCGGCGTCCGGAAGGGGTTTCATTCCCGGCGGAAGAGAGCGCTGTCGGGAAGGGGAGATTTTTCAAACCCGGGACCCCGCCAGGAGATCCCCAGTCCCGCACCGCCGGACTTGTTGAAATACGCGACATGGATTGCATGGAGCCCCGACTCCAGCGCGATCACCCCCCGCTTTTCCGTCATCCCGTGAAGCCCGTCGTTGTCGACTACGAGCGAATCATCCAGGGAGAGGCGACTCCCGTCATCAGATTCCGTGAAGAACGAATAGACTCCTCCGGCGGGGACGGAGAGGAATGCGTCATACACAAAACCGTAGTTTTCCGGCCGGAGCCGGGGGGTCTCAAAATTGCGAAGGCTCCCCTTCTTCACAGGCGTCATCGCCGCGAAATCCGGAATGCTGTCCCATGCCCCGTGGTAATACGAAAATGAAATTCCCGGAGTCAGACCCTGCGGCCGTACGGCACGCAGCGGGGACACTTTCGTGAAAGCCGCAGACGAGACGGGACTGACAACCTTTGCCCCCCGGAATGCCCGTGCGCGTATCGTCCCGCTCTCTGTAAGGACCACGGGCCCCTCCGCCTTCAACGAGGACGGGCCGGGGGTCGAGCCGTCCGATGTATAACGGATCTCTATGTTCTTCCGCTCCGACACAATCCCGACGGAAAGGCGGTCAACGAATATGTTCTCCGGGGCGGTGATGACGGGGGGATCGCTGATGTCAGGCGCCCCCTCGATTTCCAGCACGACGACGGGATCAGCGGGGTCGGGGGGAGAGGGGGGAACCGAGACGACGAGCGCATCTTCAGCACGGCCAAGCCGAAGCGGCTTGCTGACATCGGCCAGGAGGTACGCCCTGCCGGGATCGCTGAGCAACCCGGGAACGACGAGCTTCCCGTCAGAAGGCCAGTCGAAGACATGCAGGTAGAGCGTGGTACCGGCAGCCGTCCGGCGCTCCGTGCACCTGCCCCAGGGGAGATTCCTGAACGGGCTCGCCGTTGTCCCGTAAATGGACCCGCGATTTTTCGTCATCCAGGCACCGATGTCGCCGAGGCGGTCAATGCTCGCCTGCGGGAAAAGCCCGTCGGAGGTCGGACCCACGTTCAGAAGGAAATTCCCCCCCTTCGACGCAACGTCCGCCAGCGTGCGGATCAGCTCTTTCGACGACTTCCAGTGCGCATCGTGGCTGTTGTAGCCCCAGTGATCGTTCATCGTCATGCACGTCTCCCAGTCGACCCCCGGCAGTCCCGTGGCAGGGACCTCCTGCTCGGGTGTGCCGAAGTCTCCGGAGAATTCCCCATCCTTCGTAAAACCTTCCATACCCGAGCGGCCCGCACCGACCCGGTTGTTAATAATGATGCCGGGCTGGAGGGATCGGACGTAATCATAAAGCTCCCGCCCGTATGCCGTGTTCCAGGTCGATTCCCATTCCCCGTCAAACCAGAGGACCCCGACAGGACCGTAGTTTGTCAGGAGCTCTTTCAGCTCTGATTTCATGTATCGGATGTACCGTTGGAAGTCGGCCCCGGAATCAGAACGGGCGGTTTCCCATTCGCGGCGGGGTAAATAGTCCGGATGGTGCCAGTCCATGATCGAATAGTACCAGCAGATTTTCAGTCCTCCCCTCCTCGCGGCGTCGGAAAGTGCTTTCATGATGTCCCGCCTGAACGGAGTCGACATCACGCTGAACTCCGTCTCCTTCGTGTCGAAGAGACAGAACCCGTCGTGATGTTTCGTCGTGATGACGATGTACTTCATCCCGGCCTCCTTCGCCGCCTTCACCCATGCATCCGGATCGAACCGGCGCGGGTTGAACCGCCGGAGGAATCCGTCATATTCCTTCAGGGGTATTCTGGCGCTGGTCCGTATCCACTCGCCGTGGTCCGTTGTGCCGTTCCACTCCCCGGCCGGGACGGCGTACAACCCCCAGTGGATAAACAGTCCGAACCGGGCCTCCCGCCACCACTGCATCCGCGCATCCCGGTCGGTACCCGAATCATTTCCCCCGCCGGCGAACAGGGGCGCAGCCGCGCACACGATAAGGCAGAACTGTGTCAGTCTCCGGAGTCTCATAGTTTCCTCCCGCAGGTCATGGTGGGGGTTGTCAGGCTGGTGTACCGGGATCAAAATTACTGACTCATGATGATGAAGTCAATCCGGGATTTCACTTCTCCGGGGCCGGGTGCACGCTTGCCTCTCGTCCCCGGGGGAGGTATCTTTGTAGACGATGACACTCCGGCGTGACTCCATCTTCCTTGCTTCAATTCTCCTCCTGTGCTCCTTGACGGCGGCCGCAAAGCCGGTGGACTGGGGGGAGGTTCATGCCCTCACGTTGCGTGGGATCGACCGGCTTTACAACATGAAAATCGAAGAGGCGGCGACAACGTTCGACTCCGTCCGGAGGATGGCTCCCGGGGATCCCCGCGGGTACTTCTTCGGGAGCATGGTCCACTTCTGGCTCTACACGCTCACCCGCGACGAGAAGGAGTACCGGACGTTCCTGGATAAATCGGACGATGTCATTACCGTATGCGAAAACCTCCTCGACGCCAATGACAAAGATGCGGTGTCCCTCTTCTACCTCGGCGGTATGTACGGATACAGGGGACTGGCGCACCAGGCGCACAATTCGATATTCAAGGCGGTCACAGAAGGCCGCAAGGGGTACTTCTCTCTCAAAGAGGCCGTACAACTGAAGCCTGACCTTTACGACGCACAGATGGGATTCGGCCTTTTCACCTACCTGGTCGCAAAAGTGCCGAAGTCACTCAGCTGGATATTGAGCGTCGTCGGGTTCAGCGGTGACGCCGAAGGGGGGCTTGCCATGGTCCGGAAGGCGGCGGAGCACGGCGTGTACACAAAGACAGAAGCGCGGTTCTATCTCTCCCAGTTTCTCTTCGCCGAGCAGAAGAGCGAACAGGCACTCCCGATCCTGGATACGCTCATGGCGGAGTATCCTGATAATCCGCTGTTCGTCGTCACATATGCCACATGGCAATCGAGGCTCGGGAACACGGAGGTCGCGCTCCGCTCGGCGCAGAAGGCGGTCGAGATCAACCGGCGGAACCGGATACACTACGGCGAGGAATTCGTGTACAGCACTCTCGGGGCGATATATTATTCCCTGAATGACTTCGGCAGAGCCCGGTCAAACCTCGAAGAGTATGTCCGGCGGGTCGCCTCGGAGGACTATCTCACCAACTGGACCTACTACCGGCTGGCCGTGGCCCAGGAGATGTCCGGTGACCGGGCCGCGGCGCTGGGGACGTACCGGCGCCTGAAGTCTGTCAATGACAGGGACCGGGCGAACGAGTCATACCTGTACCGGGTCGCGTTGCGCCGCCTGCGTGACCCGATCACCGCGACCGAAGCCCTCCTCATACGGGGAGGGAACGACCTGGGGAGAAAAGCGTACGATAGCGCGGAAACTCTTTACAGCCAGGTCCTTCGGCCGGGTGGCACGGACGCCGACATCCGCGGGCGGGCTCTCATGGGGCTGCAGCAGCTTTACATTGCGAAGGAGGACTACCCCTCTGCCCTGCGGGCCGGGGAAGAACTGACGGCACTGAAACCTGAGAAAGAGACATGGCTTCTTCCCCAGGGGTTCCTCCAGCTCGGTGCGACGCTCGAGAAACTCGGTCGACTGAAGGACGCCCGTGCGGCGTACGACAAAGTACTCGAGTACGACGACTATGACTTCCAGAAGTCGCTTGAAGAGAAGGCGCGAAAGGAGATCGGCAGGCTGAAGAGTGCGGGGTGAGGGGCTCACCCTCCCGGCCGGGACGGGGAAGGTGTCCCCCGGGTGCGGCANNTTCCGCTCGCAGTACAGGAGTATGTGATTTGCACCCGCGTACCGGATGACTCCGTCCGGAGTGATGCGCTCGAAAGCGTCGCAGACCTTCCCCGCCATCGTCACCGGAGGGAGCCTCTTGATGTGTCCTTCCGCTTTCTCGCCCGCCGGCTGCGCTTCCCAGTCGAACCGCACCTCTGTTCCGACTTTGGCCGGACCTCTCTTGAACACGATCCTCTGGTCATGCCAGATTGTGTAGACGGTTCTCCCGTCACACAGGACGGATTCTTTCAGCATCCCGTTGACGTACGTGTCCTTGCACTCCTGTCGGCCGTACTGGTCGAAATACAAAACGATCCGCCCGGCGACCTGAACCCGCCCTTCCATCGTCGTAGTTTCGTACGTGATGATCCCGGACTTGATGTCGTATTTATTCTCCTGGGCATCGAGGCGGAAAGGGAGGAATGAACATGATGCAATTACAGCTGCGAGAATAGATCGAGACGTCATGCGTCCCCCATTTTTTGATGACATCCATTCAACGGGATGCATCATTGTAAAGAACCACCGGGGGATGAAAAGAGACATGCGTCACACTGTGACGGTGTTCACACATACTGCCGGGCGGGAAGGGAGCGCGGGACGAAGCCTGACCTTATCGTAAAATGTTGCGATGCGTGACGATCATCTACTAGCCTATCAGGGGAGAGATCAGGAGTCCGAGCAAATATGTCGCCCCTGCTTCCCCGAGCCCGATAAGCGTCATCTCGGTTCCGCTTTTGAGCCAGGACCTGCCGGTGACGAGCACTTTCGATGAGCCGACGGCGAAATGAGCGAGCGTGCTGACGACGAACGAAACCGTCAGCGCGGTCATCCCCGATGCGAAGAAGAACGGGATGACGGGGATGGCAGCGCCGATCGCGGTACTGAGGCTGGCGCTCGATGCGGCAACCCACTGGTTGGGGAATGTCTGCTCTGAAAGTCCAAGCTCCTCGTGGGCGAGAGACTTCAGGAGCTGTCCCGGCTGTTCCGCCAGCCGGCCGACCATGGTTTTCGCCTCCGCGGGGGTGAATCCCTTTAACTGGTAGAACAGTTCCATCTCCTCCTTCTCTTCTTCCGGGTTGTTCGCAATCTCGTGCGCCTCCCTGTCGATTTCCGCTTCGTAGACTTCCCTCTCGGATTTCGTCGCCAGGTACGCCCCGCTCCCCATCGAGAGCGCGGAAGCTATCGCGGTCGCAAGCCCGCTCAGGAGGACGAACTCGCTGTTGGCGTGCGTGGCCCCCGCAACACCGCTGACGACCCCGAATGCAGCTCCGAGGCCGTCGTTGACCCCGTAGATCGCCTGCCCTATCCATCCCCCTCCCCTGACATGCCATCGCTCCCGTCCCAGTACTCGCTGCAGTTTTCCCTGGACTCCGCCTGCGGCCAGCTCAAACTCTCCGAGAGCTCGCGAATGGGCCCGTTCCTCGCGGGCCGTTTCCGTCAGCTCCGCCCGGTCGGCGTCTGAAGGAGCCGATCTCATCAGCGTCTCATAGAGCTTGTCCGCCTGCGACTCTCCGGCTTCAAGAATTCCCGCGGCAGACGCAGTATCGCTCCTGAGGAGTACCGCCCTCCTTATCTTGTCGATGAGTGTCTCTCTGTACACTCCGGGATCCGCTCCGAGAGCGCGAAGTCGCTGGGCCCAGCGCTCCGCATGGTGCTCCTCCGCCTCCGCCATCCGCACCAGTATCGCGCGCCTGTCCGAATTCCCCTCTCGCAGTGCGAGAGCGTGGTAGTTCCGCGCGCTCCTCATCTCATCGAGCCAGGCCTGGCGCAGTCCTTTTCGAAACTCTTGTCCGCGATCGATTCCGGTGGGCATGGGGGTCCAACGTCATGACGTGGGGGAAAATGAGTTTCGCCAATCTCGGAATATTACGGGACATTCACAATCCCCGGAGGCCGCGTGCGAAGGCGCCACGGCGGGCCCGGGAGCGCCGTGGCGGGGAGGGATGAAAATTCCGTCAGAGAAAGTACCAGCGGACGAACAGAATGATTCTGAACGAACCCGCCCCGCTGCGGAGACCGCACGGCGGGGCGGGATGACGGTACGCGCGATATGTGCCGCGGGATTCCCCCCTATTCAAGCACGAATATCTTCTTGCTGGCGCACATATCTTTGAGGATTTTCGGCCAGACTGTGACGCTCACTTCTCCGAGGTGCGCCTTCTTCAGCAGGAGCATGTACGTCCTTGACTGCCCGATCCCGCCGCCGACGCTCAAGGGGAGCTCGTTCGTGATGATCCCGTTGTGGTACGGCTGGCTCAGGAAATGCGACTGGTTGGACATCTCGAGCTGCAGCTTGAGCGTCTCTGCGTTGACGCGTATCCCCATGGATGTGAGCTCGTGCCGCCTGCGTGTCACGGGGTTCCAGACGAGTATGTCGCCGTTCAGCCCGTGCAGCGTTTTCCCCCCTTTCGACGAAGTCTCGGTCACCCAGTCATCGTAGTCGGCCGCACGGTTTTCATGGGGATACCCGTCCTTCAGCGGCCACCCGATGCCGATGATGAAGACGGCAGGGTATTTCTGGAGTATCTCGGTTTCGCGGGCCTTGCGGGGGAGGTCCGGATACATTTCGAGAATCTCTTCGGCATGAAGGAACGTGAGTTCGTCGGGGAGGTTCGGATACTTCTTGTTCTTCAGCTTCGGATATGTTTTCTGGACATGCCGCTCGGCCCCCTTCAGGACTTTCCAGATCTTCCCTACCACCTCCTTGAGGAACTTGATATTCCGCTGGTTCGGCTTGATCACCCGTTCCCAGTCCCACTGGTCGACGTAGCAGCTGTGGTCGTGGTCAAGGAAGTAGTCTTTCCTGACCGCCCGCATGTCCGTGCAGATCCCTTCCCCGGGCTTCATGGAGAACTGCTTCAGCGCGATCCGTTTCCATTTGGTCGCCGCCTGCACAACCTGCGCATCGAGAGGATGTTTGTCGTAGTCGTTCGAAATATGAAACTGGATCGGCGTCCGTGAGCCGTCCCTGTCGAGCAGGTCGTTCACACCGCTTTCGACGTCGACGATCAGGGGGACCTGCACCATCATCAGGTTCAGCTCTTTGCAGAGGTGGTCTTCGATGTACTCCTTTGCTTCAAATATAGCTTTCTGCGTCTCCCGGGGCGTAAGGAGGGAATGGTAGTCCGCCGGAAGGATTTTTTC
>PMND01000054.1 GCA_003161955.1 Ignavibacteriota bacterium
CCGGCGCAACCTTCAGGGCCGCCGGGGGTTTGCGCCGGAGGACCATTTGTTCGGACTGGGCAGCGGTCACCTTTTCGTAAAATTTCCGCAGATCGCTATATGCGTCAGGAAGGTAGTCGGTCCGGTTGATGAAGAGGTTCGTCACGAACTGGACGACAGGACCATCGATCTGGACAAGCCGGGTGAACACAGCGTCGTTTCCGTTCAGCCGGATGTTCTGATCTTTCGGAACCTCGCTGACGTCGTACCCCGCCGGGAGCGCAATATCGACGACAGATGTCAGCCGGGAACCGGCCGACATGTTGACGGGATAGCTCCGCGTCTCCGATTTGAACGGGTTCGTGAACTGGCGTTCGATGACCGCCGGATTCATGTAGAGAAAGTCCCCGGAGGCCTGAGCATATGAACCGGACGCGACCCGGGCGCGGATGTGGAATGGCTGCGCAACCGAGTCTCCCCCCTCGACGGTCACCGAATCCAGGACAGATCCGGAACGATCCGCGTCAAAAGCGTTTCGTGCAATTTCGACAGCCTTCGCGTCCCGGAATTCCCGGCGTTTCGCAAGGGCTCCGTACTGTTCGTCGGAGCTTTCCAGAACGCCCTCGATCTCCCCTCCTTCCTTGAGAGTGATACGCGCAATACTGCGCCGGGAATAGATGCGCCCGCAATTGACCGAACACCATTCCACCGGTCCTTCCTTGATCACAAGTCCGCCGACCTTCTGGACATCCGTCGGGAGGAGTTCGATCGGGCGCAGAGGGTCTGTCGCGTCAAGGAAGCAGCTCTTGCCGCCGACCCTGGCTCTCACAACCACCCAGTTAAACTGACCGACCGCCGGGTATGTCATCTGTATCATTCCGTTCGACCGCGTTGAGAGAATCACCGGGTCGGCATCGATACCGGCCGATTTCAACATCGAGAGCAGGAGGAACGCGATCTCGGATACGCTCCCCTTTTTCCCCTCGATGACCTGGTCCGGTTCGCGCACGGCGTATATACCCCTGTACCCGGTCCAGACAATGGTAGTACGGACACAGTTGTATATTGCATTCAGTTTGTCCTCAGGCGAAACGAGCCCCGCAGTGACCAGGTCGGCGAGGCGCCGCACCGGACTGCTGACGTCGGTCCGCTTTCCGAACTCTTCTTCTTTGAGCAAACCGTTGATCACGTCGTCCCATGTCTTTGAAACTGATTCGTTTCCAAGGTCTCCTCCGTGAGCATATTCTGCGAGCGTCAGGTCCATCTTCTGGGCATAGTCCATCACCCGTGTGACGAACGGCTCGTCGCTGAGCGCGGGCGAGTTCCGTATGACCCACCGGTAGCGGTAACATTTGACACGGTCCCCCCCGACGTATGACTTTGCCTCCCCCGACCAGGTGTGATGTGTCTCGGTATTCTCATCGACTGCGAACGGAAACCTTTTGTTTGACACGGCCGCGAATGCGATCAGGTGCGGCATCATCACCCGGTACTCGCTCCATCGTACCGGGATCCGTTCCTGGAATACCCAGTTGCGGATCAATTCCCAGATTTTGGACTTGATCGTGTACCGGAATTCNNTACTCGTTCACCTGCTCTTTAAAGATCGATTTCTCGTCCATTTCAGTCCGCACAACCTGTCCCCCCGCGCCCCGGCTGTACGTCACCCCTTCTATGTCCTTCGCCGTTTCGTCCTTCTTGTGGCTGTAGAGAAGAAACGAATGGGTCCCCCAATCATACCCGGACCGGCTCAGTATCTTGATCCGGGTATGTCTCCTGAACTCCAGATCGAGAGAGTTCGCCAACACCGTTTCGCCGTAGTCACAGAGAATCATTGCCGGAGCACTTGTGTCCGGCAGAAACGTCGTCATCGCAAGGTCACTGTCAGGGACCACGCCCCACTCGAGAGGCGGATCCTGAGGAGGCGCGGATCCCGCCCGGGAGAACGAGGCGATGACGACTGCCGCTATCAATTCGAATCGCGTCACGGTGCGGTTGAAGGAAATCATGGCTTTCTCCTGACTAGGACCACCTGGGCACGATCGGCGACGACGATCGCCGCCAGGAATTTTCTGTATTCGCCGTACCGTTCCGGCGGAAACTCAGTCCCCCGGATTTCGAGCGACCGTGTGTACACGATCGTCGAATCGTCCGTCCGGACGATTTTCGAACGGAATGAACCGACGGAGGACTCAAGCCGGAGTTCCTTCGGCATCGCTTCGCAAACGTACACGCCCGATATTCGATAGACGATAGAATCGAGATCCCGCCGGGGGTACTCAAACCGCAACGGTGACCGACGGTCCGGCATCTCAACGGGAACGCTCGTCCTCCGTTCCATCATGTTGGGCTCGAAGAAAAGCCTGGTTCCGGTGACGGAAGCGTATTCCGGAAGCGTGAATGTCGTGGAGATCGATACAGATGAATCCCGCCATTCAAGACCTTCGATGCTGCTCGATTTCAGCCTGACGTTCTGGACCTGCATGTGGCTGAGAAGCCATTTCTCCCGTTCTCCGACGGGAGTCACGGCCAGCTCCTCCCTGATCCGGTCACAGCGGTCCCCGGTGTAGCGGACTTCGATCGCCGCCTGCGCCGCGCCGGCCACTGCGAGCCTCACAACTCCGTTCCTCCTCTGGACATTTCGGTCCGGTGTCGACACCGGCGTGTGCACCGCCACCCCTCCGGCCGGGGTAATCATCAGCGCGAACCTGTCCCCGATCGACCAATCAAGATGACCCGGAGGCATATGCTGGCTCGTACACTCCAGCCAGACAGAGTCCCCGGGGAGCGGGACGCAGACGATGACGTGATTGAACTGGTTGCTCGGGAAATCCTCCCTGTAGAGCCGGTTCCTTCCGCCGCTGTAAATCAGGACGGGATAGGCCGTCACGCCAGCCTCTCTCAGGAGGGAGACCATGTAATTTGACAGCGCCTTGCAGTCGCCGTATCCCTTTTCGTGGACATACGCCGCGTCAAACGGCTGCCAGCCTCCTATCCCGAGCTGCACGCTCACGTAGCGGGTGCGCGATTGCATGTAACGGTAGAGCGTCCCGATGATCTCACGCGGCGTCTCACCCTGGCGGATGAGCGCCCTGACGTCGCGCCGCGCCGGCTCGGGAAGCCGGTCTCGACCCGCCCACAACGATGCATTCCAGGAGCCAAAATCCCTCCAGCTCGTCAGGTTCCCGGCATACTCCCCGAATTGAAATTCCGAGGGTGCAATAAGCACAACGCCCGCACGCTTATCGATATCCTCGTCCATTGCGGCGGACCCCAGCGCGGGAAGATTCTCCGCACCCCACCGGTAGCTCTTCTTCCCATCCCGCACGAGGACTTCCGGCTTCAGGGAATCGGAGTTGGTCCAGTACCTGAGCTCTTCGTTCGGGGCAATCTGCACCTCGAATGTCGTACTCTGGACCGGTTCCTTCTGTTCCTGCGCAACCCATTCCGGCCAGGTGAGGTAGCCGTCGTACTCTTCCACGTACGTGTACACGACGGTGTAGGGATAGCGGTCAAAATACAATTCCGCCGTCCTCTGCCGCGAATCCTCGTACAGCGAATAGTCACTGATCGCACTGAAATCATGCGTGTCAGCATCCTCGAGCTCGCGCACGAGCCCCCCCTGCGCGTCGTAGATCCACCCCTCAAGGCTCCTGATCGTGTGAAACCGGTCATACGTGAGAGGGAGCTCGCCGTATCCGCGCCCGTCCGCGTTGAATATCGTCACCGCAATTGTCCCGGTGAGGCGCGCCCGGCGCCGGTCCCGGACTTCGAACACGATGCTGTTTTCGCGAATGACAGCGTCGGCATCTCCACGGAGCCGCGCGGGTATATCCTTCACCGGGTAGCGCACATNNCCCGTTCTCCCGGAGAGTATCAGGGTGAAAGAACTGATCAACACCGCACGCAGTAACGGATTCCCCGGACGCTTAACCATGGAAGACTCCTTTTTCAAAAGAGAACGGGCCTTCCATCCGGTTGTTGGACAAATGGCCCGTTTCAAAGAACACAGTTACTATTACAAATCTACCGATATAAGGAGAGAATAAGAGTCGGCTGCATCACAATCGTAGATTCACCTATGAATGCATTCGCGGGAATATGAGATATTCTTCAAGCCTCTCCCGGTCGCCCCCGCCTCCTGAACGGATTGAAGCCGATGAACCAGAATATGAGGTACCCGGCCAGTATCCAGCCCGCCTCCTTGAGACGCTTGACGGCGATGTATGCCGCGGAAAGCGTGACGGGATCAGGGAACCCGAATGCGATCAGGAGTGTCACAAAACCGACTTCAGAAGCCCCGATTCCCCCCGGGAGGAAGAAGAACACGATGCGAAAGAGCGAGGCGGTTGATTCGAGCGCAACGGCCTGTGTGAACGTCGGGTCCGCACCGAGAAATTTCAGTATGAGGAACGACTCGACTCCCACAAGGAGCCACGCGGAAAACGAGAGGAGGAGAGAGAGTGCAAACTTCCCCATGTGGTCCCGCGCAAATCGACCGACATGTTCATCGAGCCTGAGGACATACGGCTCTCCTTTCGCGAGGAACGACCGGAGCGGAGGGAGCGGGATGCGAGCGAGCGTCCGGAAAACCTGCTCCATACGCGGACCGCTGAACGGAAGTGTCAGGAGACCGACGACACAAAGGAGGGAAAGTGCAATCACGGCGAACCCCTTCGCCCCCCCGCCCGGCCCGAGCTGTGCTGCAACCCCCGGATACAACGCAATGACGAGGGAAAACCCGATCAGTATGAAAACGGATTGTGCGACCGCAATGTTGATCTTCGTGATTATGCAGGAGCCTATTCCTTCCGTGATGTCGAGACCGCACTCCCGTTTGAGCAGAACGGGCCTCATCGGCTCCCCCACAGCGACCCCTCCGGGGATCGAATACAGCAGAGCATCCGTGGCGACCCGTATAAGGAACAGCATACCAACTCCCGGAGGGGGGTTCTTCCGGATCGCGAGACGCCAGGCGAACGACTCTACAAGAAAAACAAATGCGTAAGGGAGGAGGATCGCAAATGCCGCCGGACCGATCCCCCTGATCCTGTCAGCCACGAGCGCGAACTGGAGGCCTGAAAAGTAGTGCCAGAGGATTCCAGCAATCAAAATAACAAGCATCGGCCGCAGGAGCCACCTGGCTACCCAGAGTCCTCTTTTCTTTCGGTTCATCAGATTTTTGGACAGTTTGGTTCGCGAAAAACAGTGGTGGCGGATCCGAAGGGGTTTCCCACTGCGGGGAAATCCCGATCAATCCTAAAATTCCTTGACTTTTCCCCTCTAAACGTATAGTTTCGTTAGGTGTAGTTGCACATCTGACCACGAAGGAGGATCCTGATGAAGAGATTTCCAGCAATTCTGACAGCCGCGATAATTTCTTTGTTTATCATGTGCGGGACGGGGAACGCACAGAATCTTCTTGAGCGTTGGGCCATCGGGGTCGACGCGGGGGCCAACTACTGGATTACCGATTACAATCAATACAAGGTCGGGTTCGGTGGCCAGGTGGTAGCCCGCTACGAAGTAGCCCGATATTTCGGGCTCGGATTGGCGGCAGGATATGAACAGCTCAAGACAAACCAATCGACACCCCTGGAACCCGGCGCGTACGCCTCATACATCAAGGCGAACGCAATCCCCATATCGGCCGTCGCTTTTATCCATTTCTTCCCAAGGAAGGCGATCAATCCATATGTCTCTATCGGGGCTGGATTGCTCATGTACCAGCGGACAGGCGTCGGTACTGCGTTCCCTGTTGACGGCTCGTGGAACTCCTCGTACATGATCCCGGCCGCTTTCGGGATAGAGTCGTTCATCGACAACGACATCTCCATCGATGGAAGCGTTGGATTCACGATGATAGGGAATGACGTTGATGCCCGCGCGACGAGTTCCTTCAAAGGGTACGCCAGCGCGAGGATCGGCGTGAATTTTTATCTGAACGAAGGATCGCCCCGCAGGCAAACCCCCAAACCGGCGCCGGTCAGGTTCTGACCCGGAGCATATTCGGAACAACATTATGTTGACCTGCCGGGGGTGCAGCAAGGACCGTGCGCTTCCGGCAGATCTCTGTGGAGCCCTCCGGATGTGAACCCTGCAGGCCGACATCAGCACAATTTCCTGCTTCGCCGGACAATAGTCAACTGAATCCTTTAATGCGGCAGAAATGACCAAGGACCACATGAAACAAACACTCGCCTGCCTTGCGATAGTCATCGGATCGCTTCTGTGCGGATGTTCACACACGACCGGTGAGTGGCCCTCACGGGCGCTGGAGAGGATCACCCCGGAAGACGTGCACAGGAATATCTTTTACCTGGCATCGGACACTATGAGGGGGCGAAACACTCCGAGTCCTGAACTTGACACGGCGGCGGCATATATCGCACGGGAATTTGCGCGCGACGGCCTCCGGCCGGTCAACGGTTCCTACTACCAGCACGTCCTCCTCAATATCGTGAACCTGGGGGAGCCGAACGCACTCCGCGTCCGGTCGGGATCCGTTGAGAAGTCGTATGAGATCAAAACGGACTTCTCGCCGTTTGAGATGACATCCAACAGCAGTGTCCGGGGTCCGGTCGTGTTCGCGGGGTACGGTATTACCGCCCCCCGGTACCATTACGACGACTATGCAGGAATCGACGTGAGGGGGAAGATCGTGTTCGTCCTGCGGCACGAGCCGGGGGAAGACGACTCGACTTCGGTGTTCATGGGGACCGCCCTCACGGAGTACTCCAGCGTGGAAACCAAGGTCCGCATCGCGATGGAGCACGGGGCGGTCGGGGTGATGGTGGCGACGGATCCTCTCAACCATTCTTCGCTCGCACCCCGCGGGTTCCCCTGGCCATCGTTCTCCCGCCTCATCCCGAAGGACGCACTCCCCCTCACACTGGGGGAGGAAGAGAAGGGGAAAGTGCCCGTCGTTCATGTGGGGGAGGGGGTCATCGTGCAGCTTTTCGGAAGCGTCGATTCGCTCAGGACTCTTCAGCGGCTGATCGACGCGCGGCTCAGCCCCCGTTCCTGCGCACTCGCCGGCGTCGAGGCTTTCATACAGACCGGGACCGAGATACGCGACATGTCGGCAAATAACGTCGTCGGCGTGCTCCCCGGGAGCGATCCGGCGCTGAAATCCGAGACGGTGATCGTGGGGGCGCATTACGACCACCTGGGCTATCTGAAGCAGCACGCGCCGGGGGCGCGCTGGATATTCAACGGCGCCGACGACAACGCCTCCGGGACGTGCGCGCTTCTGGAGGTCGCCGCCGCACTCGGGGGCCTCCCCTCATCCCCCCGCAGAACAGTGCTCTGCATCGCGTTCTCCGGGGAAGAGAAAGGGCTTTTCGGCTCGGAGTACTATGCGCGGCATCCCCTGTTTCCGCTGAAAAGCACCGTCGCGATGCTCAACATGGACATGGTCGGGATGAACGGAGAGGACTCACTCTTCCTCGTCGGGTCGGAAGGGTCCCCCGATATCGCACGGATCGCGCGGGAGGAGGACGCCCGGGTCGGGTTCATACTCGTGGACCTGAAACTCCGCCCGGGTGAGGGGAGCGACCACATGAGCTTCATGAAGCGGAATATCCCCGACCTCTTTTTCCACTCCGGAGACGAGAGCGTGTACCACACCGTCAACGACCGCCCGGAGCTTATCAATACGCGCAAGGTCGCCCGCACCGCGAGCCTTGTGTTTCTCACGGCATACCATATCGCCAACGATTCGCTTCACTACAGGTATCTACCCGTAACCAGTCCCATGTTGTTTTAACAACGAAGGAGTCCCCCCATGCGCATATCAACACGAACAATACTCTTCCTCCTGTTTGCCGGAGCCGTCGCATCCCAGGCCGCCGACGCGCAGGAAGAGTTCACGCTGCAGTACAGGCTGGAGAAGGGAAAGGTCTATCGATTTGCCGACACGACCTTTGTCAAGTCGTCGCAGGAGATGATGGGCCAGGAAGTGAAATCGACATCGACCGTCCTGGCAACGACCCGGCTTGTGCCCTCAGAGATCAGGGCGGACGGCTCGACGGTCCTGACCGTCTCCCCCGATCTGATGAGCGTCAGCGTAAAAAACGCGAGGATGGACACGACCATAATCCTTAAGGACGCGATCGGCAAGCGGACGCGCCTCACGATCTCGAAGCTGGGCGAAACGATCAGCCGGGAAGTCATCGACACGGTGAAGCTCTCCGGGATGGCGGCGCAGACCGGACGGCAGGACATGGTCAGGCTCCACCTCATGCCCCCGACGCCCGTGAAGGTCGGCGAGAAATGGACATCGACAAAGCCTGACACCTCCGAATCGATGGGAGGAAAGATCGCCACCGTCGCGACGGGGGATTTCACACTGCTGGCAAAGGAGACGCACATGGGGGTCCAGTGCCTGAAAATCTCCTATGCGGGAAAGTTGACGATTTCCGGCAAGGGTTCGATGAACGGTGCGGATTTCTTCGTCGAGGGGACCGGCACCACTTCCGGAACATATTTCGTGGACATCGCCACAGGGATGCCGGTCCGGGAGGATTCCAGGTATGACATGGAATCGACAGTGGCGCTCACCGGGGCACAGAACATGACAATCCCGAGCTCCACGTCGGTCACAACACACAGGACACTCCTGAAGGATTGAACGCCATGAAACTCCGTGTGCGTGGACTGATTGCGGCGTTTCTCGCCCTTTGCACGATCAATGCGTGGGGCGGGATATCCTCCTCGGAGTACGCGGGGCGCCGCGCCCGTCTGGCCGCCATCGCGGACACGGATGCGGCAATCGTTTTCCGGGCCGCCGATTTCCGTGTCCGATCCGGGGACGTGAGTTACCGGTACAGGCAGGAGAGCAATCTTCTCTATCTCACGGGGATCGCCGAGCCCAACGTCACGCTCATCGTTGACCCCCGCACCGTGACAGTGGATGGACAGGCATGGACTATGCTCCTCTTTGCCCCTGCGGCGCGCGCAAGAGAGATCAAGGCAAACGGGTCTTTTCCGGACGGCACCGTCCTCGATGCCAGCCGGTTTGAAGACATATTCCCACTCGTCGCCGGATCGGTCCGCTCGCTCTATCTCTCCCCCCTGGATCCGGGGTTCGTCAACGACTGGCTCAATAACAGGGCGATCTTCCTGGATCAGGAGGCGAGGCAGCGGCTCCGTGAGAAGTACCCTTTACTGAAGATAAGAAATGCCGGGCCGCTCGTCGCGGGATTGCGTGAGTGCAAGTCGGCGGCGGAACTGGACCTGATCCGCAGCGCAATCCGGATGACGGGAGACGGGATCCGGCACGCGATGGCGGTGTGCAAACCGGGAGCAAAAGAGTTCGAACTCCAGGCGGCCGTGGAATATGAGATGTTCCGGCAGGGAGCCGATTACACGAGCTTCCCTTCGATTATAGGATCAGGGCCGAACTCGGTGATCCCCCATTACGATGAGAACCGGAGGGAACTGCGCACCGGAGAGGTGGTCGTTGTCGACGTGGGGGCCGAATACGACGGGTATGCCGCCGATGTCACCCGGACGCTCCCCGTCTCGGGATCATTCACCGACGCGGAGAGGAAAGTGTATTCCACCGTGCTGAGGGCGCAGGAGGAGACGATACGGTTGATTCGACCAGGGGTCCACTGGTCGGCCCTCGAGGCGAAGGCGCGGGAGGTGCTCTCCGCCGGGGGATTCGGACGCTACATGCCTCACGGAGTCTCGCACCATGTGGGGATCGACGTGCACGACGCCGGGACATACGACACGTTGAAGGCCGGGATGGTGATCACCGTGGAGCCGGGGATCTATGTCCCGGGAACGGACACGGCCCTCGCACCCGCATTTCGCGGATTCGGGGTCCGGATCGAAGACGATGTGCTTGTCACACGCGACGGATCGGAAGTCCTTTCTGCGGGGATCCCCAAAGATATCGAGACAATCGAAAAGCTTGTCAGCAAGTCAACGCCAGCGCGCACCACTCAGTAGCTCCTCGCATACGCGAGGATCACCGTGTACGCCGCGTCCGGCCTGAAGTAAAGGTCTTCCCTCAGCGCGAGAGAATCACGCCCGTTCACCCTTGCGTAATGCACTTCGTACGAGTCGTGTGACGACGGCGTATGGACCACCTGGAGCGGCGAGAGTGAGAACGGAAGACCCAGGGAATCCACCTCGAGGATGCTCCCCCGTGACGTCATCCTGACCGGCCCGATATCGTTTGCAAACCAGATGGAATCGAGAAGCGTGATGACGGGCCCCTGAAAGAGGAGCACACCGGCGGTGTCGACGGTCTCCTCGCAGCTCACCGTGCGGGTGAAAACGAAGCAGTTGATCAGGGGGGAACCGAATGCGGAGATCAGGTCTTCCGCGACATAGCGCATCTCGACCAGGCACTTGACCCTGTCCCGGAGAACATGTCCGGACATCATGGTGAGGGCAAACGTCGAATCAAAGGAGAGGAGCGTGGCGGGGAGCGCGTTCAGGCTAAGATCGAGGAGTGTATTCCAGAGGGGGAGCAGAGGAAAACGGCCGGGCAACTGTCCACGGTCGTCATAGATCATCAGCTTCCCCCCTTCAACCGCCATCATCACCGTGTCGATCCGCGTGCCGGATGCTCCCGAAGTCGAAACCCTGACAGTGGCGGCATCCGCGAGCCCGCCGGCCGGCCGTCCGGTGGCGATGACTTCCACCTCATGCTGAAACGAAGAGACCGGATTGTGGTTCAGATCGAAGTTCTGCCGCGTGTATGACAGGCTCTGTCCGGCGGATAAAGCGTACGAGGGAGAGAGCAGCCTGCGCGGACCGGAAGGGGGGCCGTTCCCGGTGCACCCGGCGAGCGCAGTCATTGCAACGATGCCGAGAAGAGCCGGGCGGGGGATCATTCGCGGCCTTTGAGGGGCTTGTCGTCTGACACAATGGTCTCAGGAATAGGGGGAGTTCGCCGCTCCACTGCAGAAGTCAGTTCACCACCAGCACGTTGTTGGCCCTGCCTGCGGGAGAATTTTCCGTGACGTTGTTGGAGGGATCGAGCGTCCACTCACCGTCGACGATGAACCGGTACTGATATCGCCCGGGGGGGATTACAACGTGGCGGAGGAATCCTCCCTCGCTCCGGTACAGAGGAACGGGGAGCCAGCCCGAAAAATCGCCCGCCACCTCCACCCTTGTCCTGCGCCCCTCGTCATACCGGAAGAGCACGTTCCCCTTCGATACCAACGAAGTGAACGGTGTGCTGTCGCCGAGCGCGAGAGCGACCCGGCTGTGCATATCCCCCCCCCCGAGCCGCGCATTTTCAACGATATTCCCCTGCGGATC
The DNA here is from genome assembly GCA_003161955.1 of Ignavibacteriota bacterium. GTDB lineage: Bacteria > Bacteroidota > Ignavibacteria > UBA10030 > UBA6906 > Fen-1273. Next base: position 11,266 of record PMND01000054.1, read on the forward strand.
GATCAGGAATGTGGCGGGGTATCCCCCGACGGCATAGTCCCGCAGTACCCGGGACGTATCGCGCAGGAGGATCTGCGTCCAGGTGATCTGATGTTCCATGGTGAACCCCGAGAGTGCGGGTCCCCCCTGGAGGGCCATCCCCAGCAGCTGGATCTTCGCGTCCCCGTACGCCGCATGAATATCGTTCAGGTAGGGGAGTGCGGCGGTGCAGAGTGAAGAACCGGGAAACCAGAAAACAAGAAGAACATATTTCCCGCGGAACTGCCGGAGGCGCACCTGCTCCCCGGCGAGCGTCCGGCCTCCAAAGTCCCTCGCCACCGACCCGACGGCGATCCCCTCCCCCGTCCCGCTTCCCTGTTCCCGCCGCAGCGTCAATGCGCTCCCATCCACCGACACCGACGCGATGCGGATGACTTCGTTTGCGATCTCGACCCGGTCGCCGAGGCGGTAGCGAAGGCTTGAGGAAGCCGGGACCGTGCTGCTGTCCTCCGAAGGGAAGAACGTGAACTCGTTCTGCCTCCCCCCGTATACACCGGACTGGAATCCGTTCGACACCGAGCACATGTATTCGCGCCCGCCGGACCTGAATTTGCCCCGTCGATGCTCGAATGTCCCGAGACCGAACACCGCCTTCCCCCGGGCATCCCGCGCGATCTCTTCGGGGAGGTTCACGTAGGGGCAAAGCCGCACGGCGACTTCTCCCTCCTGCACTTTCTTCCCATCGTAGAATTCGAACGACACGACCGGTTTGTCGATGAGCTCATTCAGGCTGTCCAGCTGCGCGGCAGTGAGCGTGCCGGCGCGGAACGGCGGAACGACGATCCGGTCCTTCCCCCAGAAACTGTGGTCATCCTTGGTGGCGACAACATAGACGGTGTTCCCCTCTCCGTCGATTCCGACGACAATCGGGACGTCCTGATCAACGTGCTTCCGCGTGAGTTTCGTCGTATCGTACGAGTTGCGTGCTATCAGGTCAAGGGCAAATGCCGGGTCGATAAGACCGGCCCTGTACGACTGAAAGACGTACTGGTCCGGCTGCATGTTCTGGTACCGGATGCTGAATCCATGGAGATCCACGGGGACGCCCCTGACATCCGCGATCGCGCGCGCCCACACCCCTCCGTTCTCCCCCGGGGTGCTCAGCCGTATGACAGGGGTGAAAGGGCCGTAGCCGGAGACCCGTCGGAGCGGGACTTCGAAGCTTTCCGACTGGGCTGAACACCACGACGGGGATGCCGCCTGCAGCGCCTGAACACAAACGACGATCCGGAGTGCCGCACGGAGTGATTGCATGGGGCGAAAAGTGAAGTGGAAGGAAAAGGCCGCTTTCGTTCGCAACGATGGACGGGACCGCATCAGAAATGTAGGCCGGATTCAGGACAGAATCAACACGCGGGATGATTCGGAGGGGGAATTCCGTATATTCCGTCCGTTCCAGGAAGAAGGAATTCACACGAGGCTTATTGCATGACACTCAGGAGGCTCATTTTTGCGGCGGCGTTCTCCTTCGCAGTTCCATCGCTGCTGCTGGCACAGGCAGAAAACGTCCCCGCGACGGATCCCGTCTACACATTCCTGAAACGGATGGAAGTGAGGGGGATACTCGAGCGGTACCGGGACGCCATACTCCCGCTCTCGCGCAGAGAGATCGGGGAGTTTCTTCTCGCCGTCGATCAGCAGAGGGACAAACTTACCGGGTCGGAGAACGACTGGGTGCAGCGCTACCTTGACGAGTTCCGGTACGAGGTGCGCGGCAACACGGAGGGGACGAACTCGCTCATCAGCACCTCCGCGGAAGGGATGACGAGCGGGGCAGGCAGGTTCTTCGGTGATACGCAGAAATACCTGTATGCAGCCCGTGACACCAACCTCACGTTCTTCGTCAACGGACTCCTGACGTTCGACGCGCGAAGGATCAGCGGCGACGCGCTCGGGAACGCACACGCGGAATTCGTCCAGGGAGGGTTGAGGGCTCGGGGGACGATCACCGGCCACCTCGGGTACTACATACAGGCCGTCAACGCACAGTTCTGGGGGAACAGAGAGCTCCTGGCGCGCGACCCGTCAATAGCCCAGACGGAAGCCATCGGAGCGACAGACATACAGAACTTCGACGCCGCGGAAGGGCACGTGCGCTACGACGCGGGGATCGTCTCGGCCGAAGTGGGGACGGAGCGTGTCCTGTGGGGGACCGGCTACGATCAGAAGATGATCATGTCGGACAACGTCCGCCCGTTCCCGTTCCTGCGCGCGGACATTCAGTACAAGTCGCTCCGGTACACGTTCATCCACGCCTGGCTGCTGGGCTTCCCGAGGCCATGGACCGATTTTGTCTCGGCAGACTCGGCACTGAAGATCAAGGGACCCTCCATCGCGGACAAGTACATCGCAGCGCACAGGCTGGAGCTCTCGTTTCCGCGCCTCTTCACATTCGGGTTTCAGGAGATGGTGGTCTACAGCAACAGGGCCCCCGACCTTGCCTACCTCACGCCGCTCATGCTGCTGGAGTCGGCACAGCGCGCCCGGGGGGAACGGGACAACGGCCTCTGGTCGTTCGACATTCAGACGCATTTCACGCCGGGGGTCGAGCTCTCCGGCACGATACTCTTCGACGACCTCCACCTCAACGACTTCTTCAAGAACCGATTCTACAACAAGAACGCGTACCAGCTCGGGTTCTTTCTGACCGACCCGGTCATGTTCCGCAACACGAGCCTCATGGTGGAATGGACGCACGTCCAGCCGTTCGTCTTCTCGCACGACTACTCGATCGAGGACACGTACACGAGCTACGGGGCGCCACTGGGGCCCCGCATCGGACCGAACTCGGATTCGTGGTTCATACGGGGGGACCTGTTCCCTGCGAAGCGGACGACGCTTTCCCTCACGTATTTTTACGGCCGGCACGGAGACAACGTCTATGACGCTGCGGGAAACCTCATCATGAACGCAGGCGGGGACATCGAACAGGGGCATCGCCCGGCCGATCCGATCACCGTCGAATTCCTCGCCGGGAACCTCGTGACAACGCAGAGAGTTCAGCTCATTGCAACGTATGAGCCGGTCTACCAGATCTGGGTTGACGGGTGGTATGAGTACGAGCGGATCGAAACGGGGGGCACAGGCGCCGTCACGAGCAACGGGACGTTCGGCCTCAGGGTGAGGACGGAGTTTTAGTTGCGGGCTCATGAACGCTCTCCGAGGAAGTACGACTATTGAATGATCGTCGGGAACACGGATACGCGCAGCCGCTCACAACCCATCGGTATCAGCGTGACCGATTCAACCGGAGCGGCCGCGCGAAGCGGGCTCGCGGGGATTTCACCGATCAGCCCGTTCGCCTCCTGCTTCCATGCCGCTACCCGTTTTGCCCGGGCGCGCAATTCGAGAGGAGCGTGTCCCGGGGTAAAAGGCTGTGGATCCAGCGGGCCCTCCTTGCGGACAACTTCAAATGAGCGTGCCGGGCCGGCCGGATCGGCAACGAGCCCATAGTTCCACGCCGTGGTCGGGAACACCTCGAATGCGGGCCATGTGTCAGTGCCGCCGCTCCGCTCCCAGCGTTCTCCGATCTTGAGCGCATAGGTGAGGGGCCCCCTGCTCACCGAGACCGTGTTCCCGCTCATCTTCCAGACCCTGACATCGAGTTCCGGGGGGAGCTCCAGCTTCACGACATCACCTTTTTTCCACGAGCGCTCAAGAATGGTCCATTTCCCCCCCCGGGGTTTGACACCGGCGTCTTCTCCGTTGACTGTTATGCTCGCACGCGCGCACCAGCCAGGGATGCGGAGCGTGAGGGGGAACGCCGTTTCCCTCTCCGGCGCAAGCGTGAACTTGATTTCATCGGTGAAAGGATACCCGGTGTTTTCCGTGATCGTGACTTGCACGCCTTTCCCGACCCGGGCCGTAACCTTCGACGGGGCGTAGAGTACCGCGGCCAGGCCGTTCCCCGCCGAAGCCATCCAGAGGTTTTCCGTGAAATACGGCCATCCGAACGCCACGTTATGCTGGCAGCACCGGTGGTAGTACGGATCGAAGTAGAGCATCTTCCCGCCATTCTCGAGCATGGGAGCCTTGTTCGTCCGGTCGCACTGTATCATATTGGGCGCCGTAAGGTAGTGAAGCCCTTCGAGGTCGGGAGTCATCGACGCCGGGAGAGAGTTGAACGCGACGTCCTCACATCGGTCGGCCCAGACGGGGTCGCCGGTGATGGCGACGAGCATCTCGTCCGAGTGCATGAATTCCACCATGGAACAGGTTTCCGCCGCCTGGCGGGGACCCGAGTAGCCAGGCCGGGCATTCTCATCCGCCCCGAACATCCCCCCCGGAACCTGGCCGTACGCGGACATTATCGAATCGTAGTTCCGCACCGTCGCCTGCACGTACCTTCGGTCTCCCGTCTGCTGAAAGTACTCGGCCGGCTCTCGAAATCCCTGGCACAGATTGACGCCGTGCCATGTAGGGATTCCGCCGGTCCAGTCCGCCGTCCGCTCGTGGTTGACGCGGGCCAGATCGAGCAGCCACGGTTCTCCCGTCCGGTTGTAGAGCCAGTAAATGTGATCGAGGTTATCCCCCCCGCGCCATTTCTGCCAGCTGTCGGGAAGATACCGGTCGAGCGGCACGGTCATGAGCCAGCGTGCGTAGGCGAGCATGGAGGGAATAATCCGCGTATCACCCGTCGCCTCGTAACGGGACCTGAGGGCGGAAAGCATGAGCATGTTCGGCCAGATATCCGGGCCGGTGCGGTTTGCGGCAGGACCGAAATAGCCGGTCGAGTCCTGGCTTGAAAGGACACCGTCGGTCCACTTATTCGATTCGTTGATGATCCGCTTATCGTCGAGAACATATCCGAGGTCGGTAAACCCCCTGAGCCAGTACGGGACCTCCTCCCAGCCGAACTCCCCTTTCCCTGTCGGGGAAACCCACGCATTCCCGGCGAACCTGCACCACTTGCTTATTTCGGTGAGGTGTCCTGAAAAACCGTCCCGCTCAAGCTGAAGTTCACTGAGGAGCCACCCTTCGGCACGGACCCCCCCGAGAGGGAGCTTGACGAGCGGCACCGAAAGGAGGGGCGCGCGGTTTCCCGGATAGATGCCCTTCTCACTGACCGGCGCGAGCCGGTCGACGACGCGCGCACCGGTCCCCTGCGCGTGAGCGGCCGGGGGAGAGGGCGCAAGGAGACATGCCAATGCAAAAGCGGCGCACGCAGCGGCGGAAATAAACCCCTTCGGATAAGTCATCAGGCATACTCTTTCATTTATGCGACGCCGGCTGGAGCCGGTAGTGTATTTCGGAGAGGTCACGCAACCGAGCGGCGGCGGACTCGGCGGTGATGTCGCGCTGCGGATTGGCGAGCATTTCGTACCCCACCATGAATTTCCTGACGGTCGCCGACCGGAGGAGCGGCGGGAAGAAATGCATGTGCAAATGGGACTCGGGGTGTTTCGTCCCGTCCGTCGGGGACTGGTGGAAGCCCGAAGAGTAGGGGAACGATATCCTGAACAGGTTGTCGTAGCGGACGGTGATGCGCCGGATGATGTCGGCGAGATAGTCCCGCTCCCTGTCACGCATGCCGGTAAGGCTCCCGTAGTGCCTCCGGCTCACCACGATGGTCTCGAAAGGCCACACCGCCCAGAAAGGGACGATCACCACGAACTCCTCGTTCACGCACACGATCCGCTCCCCGAGCTTCATTTCGAGCGACACGTAATCGCAGAGGAGGCAGCGACGGTGAGCGCGGCGGTACGCAAGCATCTGGTGGATCTCTTTCACGGGCTCGACCGGAATCGTCCGTTCGGCCCAGATCTGGCAATGGGGATGAGGGTTGCTGCACCCCATCATCTCCCCCTTATTCTCGAATATCTGGACATGGTTCACGAAGGTCTTGGTCCCGAGTATCTGGTACTCCTCCGCCAGCACGTCGACCACGCTCCTGATCTCGCCCGAGTCCATCTCTGCCAGCGTGCGGTTATGGCGCGGAGAGAAGCACACGACGCGGCTCATTCCCGCCTCCCCTTCGGCGATGATCAAATTGCCCCGGCGGACCTTCTTCGCCGGCGTCGCCGGAAGCAACGCCCCGAAATCGTTGTCAAACACGAATGTCGATGCGTACGCGGGGTTCCGCGCGTTCCCCGCCCGCACATTCCCCGGGCAGAGGTAGCAGCCCGGGTCGTATTCCGGCCGCTCCCTGAGGGATGTCTCCTCCACCTTTCCCTGCCACGGCCGCTCGGTTCTGTGGGGGGAGACGAACAGCCATTCGCCGTTGAGGGGATTGAAACGCCGGTGGGGATGAACCGAAAGATCGAGTCCGTTTTTGGTTGAAAGCATGATGTCGTCCTGAATGTCGGGAAACTATTCCGGTCTGGCGGCGTTGTACTTGAGCGTCCTGGCCGGGTCAGGGATGCGCGCGTAGAAATTGTACCCGCCGAAGTTATTCTCGATCTTGAGCAGGAGCCTGTTCCACCCCTTCTTCAGATGCAGAGGCACGTTGTCCTGGTCGGGTTCCGCCCCCCTGATCGTGAGCATTCTGTAGATCTCCTCTCCGTTGAGAAAAACCTTCACGCCGTCATCGCTCCCGAGAAGGAGCGGGAGTGTCTGATTTTCCGGTGAATTCAGGCACGTGAATGCGTACGCCACGACCAGATCGTGCGGGTCAAACATCAGCAGGTCCACGTTCCCGGACTTCGGTGTTAGCGCACCCTGCCACCCGATTTTCTGACCATCCGCTCCCGCGTACTTCTTCGCAAGGTCGATTTCCCGCTCCGGGGGATAGACGATGTCCAGCCCGAGCCTCTTCAGAGACGAGTCCCGGGGATTCGGAAAAGGCCCGATGAGTGACCACGCCGGAATAAACTCGCGTCGAGGCCTGAGCGCGAATGCATCCAGGCCGACCGCATACCCGGAGGACCGGGGATCCTTCCCTCCGAGGACGAATTGAAGGCGGATCTCCCCACCGGACGTGCGAATATCGGGCAGGGTGATTTTCCCCCCGGGGCCGACAGATCTGTCGTATGCTTTGAATGCACCCACATTCCGCCCGTCATGGAGCACGACAACGTCGCCACAGGCCGGTCCCTTCGTGAAGAAAATGTCGACATCATACCGGTCATCGGCCGCCGGCAGGAGAAGCGTGAATTTCTCCCCCGCATTCCGCGCGTCGATCCGGAGCTGCTTCAACCCGCTCCAGTCTGGTCCGAACTGCGACATGTCTTCGACAGAGAAGGGGAGCGTCGTCTCGCGTGGCGTAAGATTCTCGGCTTCGATTGCGCCGTTGGGAACCTGGACGCGGAGCGGGATCCTCAGGGCGGGAGGCATCATTTTGTCGAAGGGCCTGTGCGGCTCCTTCTGATACCAGTAGGCAGTACCGCTGTAGTCCGCGACTTCAAGATTCCTGTCGCCGTGCTCAATGAGAGCCCGTATCGATTTCTTGAACGGAATGACATCGAGGACGTGGAAACGGTATGCCGCGATCCGCCCGAGCGAGTCGTCCTTGATTATCAGGCCGTGGTAGGGGGCTGCGAACTCCCCCTGGTTGAAGTACCAGCCGCTGTTAAAATAATCTTCGGTGCCGGTCCCTTTTACGGATGCCTCCTTCTCCCCGTCCACGTATATCATCTCATCACCCTCAAGGAACGAGAGGCCGCCGTCGTAGCTCTGCATGTTCAGGTTCACGCCGACCAGGTGTCCCTCCCCCTCCGCCTCCAGCAGCGTGAAATACCGGCCCCGAGGCGTGCGGATCTCGCGGTGCCACGATGCGTGGAACAGGGCAACAGAAGGCTCGATCGGCTCATTCAGCTTCTGGTAGTCGACATGAAAGTAGAACGAATTGATTTCCTGGCCTGTTTCGTTCACCACCTCGATGCGCGCTCTGTTGTTGAACGGCATCGGAAAGTAGGAGTAGTAGCCTCCGCTCGACATCCCGACGAACGGTGTGAGATACTGCTTGTACTGGAAGCCGGTCCCGAAGAAATCGCCGATGGGGACTTCCACGGAGGGGGACGTCTCGCCGTCCCAGTACATGCGGAGGAGAATCCGGCGAAGGAAATATTTGTCGGGGGAAGCGATAGTCACCCAGATCATTGTCACGACGCCGGGCCCCTGTATATCCGCCAGACTTGCCGTGGACCCCGCGGGAACCCGGATGAAGTCGTTATTTCCTCCCGTGGTGTCGTGGCTGGAGATCTGCATAAGCCGGCTCTGCTTCAGGTACGGGAGCCGTGACGGGGAAAGCAGGTTGTCAAGCGAAGATTGCGCGAGTGTGGCAGAGGCGCAGATTGTTAAGAGGAACGCAGAAATGAGTGATTTCAGCGGCATGGTGGAGTCCTTATGGTAACCTGGTTAGTTTGCTACGTCGCGAATAACGTTCCTCGCAATCAAGCTTCATCGCCGNNGCCGAAGCAATCCATCGTGCCAGTCGACGGAAGAGAGATCTCGGAAACATCATCGGTTCGTAGTTTCTATCCTAGCAAACATAAACCGAATTTCTCCCATGTGCAATTTTCATCGTTGAAAAGGATTTCCTATATTCCCATTGTGAGAACAACTCGCAGGCCAGGGACTATGAACGCAGGTCAGATCAAGAGGGTACGGGAGCGAACACTCGGGTTCCTCAGGAAGGCGCACATCGCCGTCACAGATGAGGAGGCTGAAAATATCGAGGTGGCCGATTTCGGGCTGGGCGATATCAGGAACCTTGGGCTGGAGCTTGTCGTCTACCAGAACAACAACCGGTACTGTGCCAAGGAGCTGGTCCTCTTCCCCCGTCAGACCTGCCCGGAGCACCGGCATCCACCGGTGGACGGGCAGAACCCGGGGAAACAGGAAACCTTCCGATGCCGGTGGGGGGAGGTGTACCTGTATACCGAAGGAGAAGCAACGAAGAGACCAAAGGCAAAACCCCCCGCCAGGTACAGGAAGAGCTTCACGGTCTGGAACGAGATCATCCTCCGCCCGGGAGAGCAGTACACGATTCCACCAAACACGCTCCACTGGTTCCAGGGGGGCCCGAAAGGAGCGGTAGTGTCCGAATTCTCCTCGAAGAGCATAGACGAGACTGACCACTTTACCGACAAGAATATCGAGAGGATACCGGTATACGCATGATGACGCCGAAGCAGCGATTCATCACTGTCCTGACGGGGGGCATCCCGGACCGGCTCCCTGTCACGACACACCACCTCATGCCGTCGTTCCTGAAGAGGTTCATGAACGGGGCGGGCGATGATGAGTTCTTCGACCGGTTCGGGCTCGACCCGATCCGCTGGATCGCCTCCTACAGACCGGACGAATCCCGAGGGGAATACTACGACCCCCTCCACGTCCCGGGACACCTCGAGGCGCGGCGGGTGGTCTCCGACAGGTGGCGCATATTTCCCGAACATGTGGATGACCCGCAGTATGAGACCATACGCTACAGGTTTGTGACCCCCAGGAAGACCCTCACCACCACGCTCCAGAGCAACGAACACACGTCATGGGTCATCGAGCGGCTCGTGAAGGAGAAGTCCGACATAGACATCATCGCCGAGTTCATGTCGATGCCGCTCTGCGACGTGGCCGGGGTGAACGCCCGGGCAGAGGCGTACGGCGAGCGGGGGTTGATCAGGGGATTCTTCCCGGTGTTCGACGTCTACGGACAGCCGGGCTGCTGGCAGGATGCGTCGGTCCTTTACGGAATCGAAGGCCTGATCATGGCGACATACGATGACCCGGAGTGGGTCCATGCGTTCCTCGGCATACTGCGTGACCGGAAGGCCGCGTATCTCCGTTCCATGCAAGGTGCCAGATACGACCTCATCGAGCACGGAGGGGGGGACGCCTCCTCGACGGTCATCTCGCCGAAGATTTTCGACGCGTTCGTCGCGCCGTATGACGAGCCGCTCATCACGCTCGCCCACGAATCGGGACAGCGGGTGGTCTATCACACCTGCGGCGGGATGATGCCGCTCCTGGAACGCCTCGCCGGCATGAAGCCCGACGCCATGGAGACATTCACCCCCCCCGCTATGGGGGGGGACATGAGGCTGGCCGAGGCCAAGGAACGGATCGGCGACAACGTGACGATGATCGGGGGGTTCGACCAGTTTCATTTCTTCAGGGGGTGCACGCCGGAAGAGACCCGGAAGGCGGTCCGCAAGTGTTTCGAGGATGCCGGAAGAGGCGGGGGATACATACTCTCCCCCTCCGACCATTTCTTCGAGGCGGACATCCCCCTTCTCGAAGCGTTCGCGGACGAAGCGCACCACTGCATATACCACTGAAGGAGGAACCACCCCGTGAGCCAGCACGATATCGATGTCTCGAAGCTGAACCGTGAGCTCTGCTTTTTCCCGGTCCGGAATACAGAGCCGAAGACACTGACGCCGGATCAGATCCGTTTCTATAACGAGAACGGCTACCTGACGGGGTTCAGCGTCTTTGACGACACGGAAGCACGCGACGTCCGGGAACGGTCTGACCGGGTGCTCGAGAACTTCATCCGGGCTGGAAAAGGGAGCTACGCGATCGACAGGTACCAGGACCGGCTCAGGACGATATGGGACATCGCCACAGCCCCCTCAATACTCGATTACGTGGAAGATCTGGTCGGACCGGACATCGTCTGCTGGGCGACACACTACTTCTGCAAGCTTCCCGGAGACCCGAAGGGGGTCGCATGGCACCAGGACTGCTCCTACTGGGCCCTGAGTCCGTCGAAGACGGTCACAGTCTGGCTCGCCATCGACGACGTCGACACCGGGAACGGGTGCATGCGCGTGATACCGCGATCCCATTTGCACGGCCACCTGTCGTTTCGGGAAAGCGACCCCTCGGAAAGGAACGTGCTGACGCAGACAATCGATGGAGCCGAACAATTTGGACCGCCGGCCGACATACAACTGAGGGGAGGCGAAATCTCCATGCATTCCGATCTCCTGGTACACGGCTCGCTCCCCAACCTGTCCGCGCGCCGCCGGTGCGGGCTGACGCTCCGCTACTGCCCCCCGGACGTGCGCGCCTACTGGGACTGGAACAGGGTGAGCATCGTCTGCCGCGGGACCGACCGGTCCGGACACTGGGCCAGCGTCCCACGCCCGAAGGACGACGACACGATCTGACGGATTCAGGCGTGCGGCGTGTCATGGGGCTCAACACATCGAGATGCTTCAGAAGGCGTAGCCGATGCTGGCGCCGCCGAAGAGCTGCGCCCCGGCATTCATGAAGAACGGCGTGAGCCCGATCCTGAAGAGGAATCCCTCCCCGGCGGGCTGGTACCGGTAGCCCACAGTCGCCGTCGCGACGACAACCCATGCACCGGTCGTCCCTTCGCTCGAACCGAAAAGGTCACCTGAGATGCGACCGTAGATGGGGACCGCACCTGCACCGATCTCCAGGTGATGATTCCCGGTGCCGAAGAGGTATTCGACCATGAGCGGAATCGTCGAGATAGTGACATCGGAGATGAAGCCGATCGTGAAATGAGAAAATCCGACACGGACGGCAATGTTCTCGGTGAATCGATGATCAAAATTGACAGAATAGAGCAGTCCCTGTCCCAGAGCTTCGAAATACACTCCGTTCGGCGTATAGCCCGGAGACGGTTGCGCGAATGCCGCCGGGCGGGGTGCGGCGGCAAACATCACAAGTACGACGATAATCCCCTTCATCGCATGCTTCTCCTTTGCACTTCATCAATGAACCTCGGCAATGAACCTTGGACCGAGCGATGTTACCGCGAACAGAGCCACCGCTCCGGAGACGAGGAGGAACTGAGCTGCGAACTGCCACGGCGGAGGAATGAACAGGCTGACGGACCAGGCGGCGAGCACGGGGAGTGCGATCGCCGCTCCCCGGGCGGGTTGGGAGGAGAGTTTCGCCGGACGGCCGGGAGCTCGCACGCCGGCCGCGGCGGAGAACGCGAGAAGCTCTTCCGGGACGGGGACATCAGGGCTGTTGTGCAGCCCCTGGTCGACCCGCAGCATTGCGCTCGCATACCTGCCGCATGAGCTGCAACCTCGCCCGTGGAGAACCACCTCAGAGGGGAGCGGGGGTGACTTCCGAGCGTCCAACCATCTGTTGTACAGACTCCTGAACTCCGAACAGTTCATTTTGTAATCCACTGGCAAATTATCTCGCGATTCATTTCCCGGCCCTTTCCGTCTTCCCCGTCAGCAGGACGTGGAGATGTTCCCTCCCCCTGTGGATAAGAAGCCCCACCGCACTGAGCGACGTCCCCATGATAGAAGCAATTTCCTTATATTCAAAGCCATCCATGTAAAAAAGGGTTATCGCAGCCGATTCTCGCGGGTTGAGCTTCGCAATGCAACGGGCCAGCCGCTCCCGTGTCTCCTTCCGGTCGTACTCCTCTTCCAGGTCGCCGTCTTCGTCAACAAGGTCCTGCGCGTCCTCCGGCTCGATCAGCGGCAGGGGCTGGTTCCGTTGCCGGCGCCGGCAAGTGAAGAACGTGTTCAGGGCGATTCTATAGATCCAGGTCGCCAGTGCACACTCGCCCCGGAAGTGAACGAGGGACCTGTGCACATTCAAGAGAACTTCCTGTACGGCCTCCCTCGCCTCTTCCGAGTCCCCCAGCATCCGGTACGCCTGCCGGTAGAGTTGAGGCGCAAAATCCCTGACGATCGTTCGGAATTCGGCATCAAGAGCTCGTTCTGATCGGTTCCCCGGGGCGGGAGTCATAGGAATCCAGGCTATTGCATTGTTAGACGCACCCGCCGGCTGTTTTCTTACATGATGTAAGAAAATAAACCGTGCACGCGTCTAACTATGCAGAAGGAGAGATCGCCATGGACTACTGCTCACCGGCCATCAGTCTGCTCATCATGTGGTTCGGCGCCTGCGAATACCGTCGCCGTGAAAAAATGCACCGCGCCGCGATGGAGCATTTCAGGCGCGGGGAGAACCCCATCGCCGCCGGGTCCCAACCCCGGGCACGGAGCCTGGTGACGACAGGTTCGGTGTGCGCTCTGCTGGCCGGTTTCGCCGGCATCCTCTTCTTCACCGGGTTAGATTCGCGCAACGGTTCCGAGTGGCCCCTGGAGGTGATGGGGGGGATGATCACGCTTCCCCTTCTGATCCTTATCCTGATATTCGTGCGCGACGTGCAACACCTCACCAGCCCGCACGATAGTGAAAAGGAGTCCGAAAGATGAATTCGCTTACGTTCCTGATTTACCTGTCGGCGATGGGAGTCTCCATTCTGCTCAGGAGGCAGGCAAAAAGACAGAAGAGCGAGATCGCCCGGGAGTGCGCCAGGCCGGGTTGCCCGCTCCCCACCGGCCGGCCCAGTATTCAGACGCTCGAAGCGTTGCTGAACATCTCGATCGGGACCGTTCTTGTTGTCCCGGCCATGCACGGATTCTGGATGATATTCCGGTCGCCATTCTTTTCGACATACACGGGACCGGAGATGGGAGACTTCTACAGCATCCTCCTCGCCGCCGGAGTGACGCTGATGTTCCTGGGGAGCAAAGCACTCCGCCAGAACCTTCTTTATCGAAAGAACATCTCGCAAAAAGCGCCGGCCGACCGGTTGACTACCGGAGCACCATGAATTTTTTCGTCTGCACCATGCCTTCCGCTTTGAGCCTGTAGAAATAGACTCCGCTCGAGAGCCCGGTGCCTTCGAGACGCACACTGTGGGGCCCGAACCCCTGCTCCCCGCTTACGAGAGTGCGAACCACCCGCCCCAATATGTCGAACACCTCCAGGGTGACAAATGTGGTGCGGGGAATGATGTAGTCGATTGTCGTCGAGGGGTTGAACGGATTGGGGTAGTTCTGGCTGAGCGAAAATGCAATGGGAGCTCCGGCGGGCTGTTGTATGTTCGTCGAAAACGCGACTGCGGCATAGACATTAAGTTTCCCTGCACCCCATGTCGTATTCGGCACGGCGCCGGTATATTGATCGGTGATTGCTCCCGCGGTCATCGCGCTGAACACCTGCTGCGCCGTAAGCGAAGGCGTCTTGCCGAGTATTATCGCAGCCGCCCCGGCTGCGACCGGCGTGGCCATGCTTGTCCCTTGCATGACATAGTAGGCCGAGTCGGCCCCGGAGCCCACACTCGACACCCATGAGTCGTCAGGCAACGTGTACACGTGGCGGTCGCGGATCGAAATCGTGACACTCCCCGGCGTGGCGATATCCGGTTTCGTCCTCCCGTCCACGCGCGGTCCCCTGCTCGACCAAGGGGCGATGTTGCCGACGGTGTACCCGTCATGCCAGATGCCGCCGTTGTATGCGGTCCAGCTCTCCCTGGAAACATACGCGGCAACGGCAAATGCATGATCGGCACTGGCGGGCTGACTGATCGTGTAGTTCGGGTCCCCGGATGCAAACGAGACGGTGCCGTCCCCCCAGTCTTCATAGACATGGAACCTGAGCGGCCGCGCGGAATTATTGACGACCCTGAGATTGTAGGCGCTGTTCCCCGGGGGGACATAGCCCGTGGAACCGGAATATTCCGAATTGGTCCCGCGGGCACTCGTCGTCTGCTGGTAGAGCGTTGCAGGGACGACATGCATAAGGTTATCGTAGTATCTCAGATCCATGGATGTGGCGGGACTGTCCAGCGTGGACCGCCAGACCAGATTGAACGCGAGCATCGTGCTGTTTGCGGTGGCACCGGTGACGAACACGGGGATCACCGCCGTGGAGTCATGCGCGCCGACAGTCCCCGAATAATGGAAGTTCCCGTCTGCATCGTTCCCGGCGGCGATGAAGAAGGGGACCCCCCTGCTGTAGACCCAGTCCACGACCTGATCCTCGGCATCGGAACCGTCGTGGTAGACATCCCATCCCCCGTAACTCATTGAGAGGACGTTCGCCTGAAACGTGTCAACCGCGGCGTGCTCCGCCGCGACATCGGCCGCAGTCGTACTGCTCCCTGTCGTATCATCGCCGATCTTGAGAAAAACGAGGCTCGCCGCGGGGGCCATCCCCTTGTACGTCCCCCCCCCGTTCAGCGTATTGGCGGACGAAAGCACGCCCCTCCCCAGGACGGTCCCTGTGACATGCGTTCCGTGACCTGTGACTTTGTTGAGGACGGTATTCCCCATCGAGGTTGGAAACGCGGAGTAATCCCGGGCCTGTATCACGGCCGGGAGATCGGGATTGGCGGGATCGGTATCCAGGCCGGAATCCAGGATGGCGACTTTGACCCCGGTCCCCGTCCACCCCTGCGACCATGCCGAATCGGCCCTGATGCTTCTTGCGGCCAGGTTATTCCTTGGAACTCGGCGTGTTTCGGCCGTTCCCATCCTGGCGACGAAATCGAGACCGAGCGTATTGACGAAGTTTGCGACGGGGAGCGTGGCGACGACGAACCCGAGAGGATGACCTTCGAGCGGAGGGGTCCATGTCTCCCAGTAGCAGCGGACACCGAGATCCCCGAGCGCCGCGAGCCTGTCACCGGACGGGCGTTCGCTGAAGTATAGGAGCACCGTTGTGGCGGCGTCGGCGGTCTTCATGAGATCGCTCCGCACACGGGCCACCTTTCTGCTCACCTCACCGATGAGCCGGCCGCTCTGAATCTTTGCGGCGAGCTCCGCGGGCACGGCGACGAGATCCGCCGANNACCGCGGGCACCCGCTGGGCAAAAAGAGATCCCGCAATGAGAGCATACGCTCCGACAAGCGCAACGATTTTCATTACGTACCCCCCCTAAAAATAGAATCCGAGTGAGACGACCCGGACAACACATACCTTACCTAAATAAACACTTCATGTCAAGAAAACGCTTCAGCTCGGGGAGTGACTTGATAGTATGGCGGAATCTCTTGATATTTGAATCAGTTCGTGCTGCTTCCTCTCTCTTCTTTCTCCGGAACCAGTTGATGGCCGCCTGTCTTCGAGCTCTCTCTCTCTTCGCCCTCATTGCCGCCGGGACTGCAACAGGCACGGCCCAGTGGATCGAGTTCGGTCCGCCCGGAGCCACCGGCTCGAGTTCAGCGTCACGGGACACGGGGGCCGGTCCTTTTCCGCCACGCGAAAGATGACACTCCTCCGATGAAAAACGACCGGCGGTGTCCCCGATTCCGGACTGCGCAGGGATCCTCCGGGTTGATTCCCGGGATTCTGATCCTCTTCCTCTTTTCCCCGGAGTGTCTTGCGCAGGAGCAGCTCCTCCCCGTCATTGTCGAAGGGAGGGGGGGCTATATCAATGCATCGGGCCGGATGGTAATTCCTCCGCAGTTCTTTGAATCACACCCGTTTTCGGATGGCCTGGCACTTGTGAGAAAGGGGGAAGATCCCCACCTGACGGACAGCCGCGCGGGGTACGTCAATCCCGCGGGGGAATTCCATGAGATCCCGGGTGCCGGAATGCTGGGTGAATACCGGGAGGGTCTTGCCAGGGCGCGGTTTTTCAGCCGCCATGTCTTTCTGGGGACAAGCTGGTGTTTCATCGATCTGTCCGGGAGCATCGTGATACGGACGGAGTATGACGATGTCGGCGACTTTTCAGAAGGACTCGCCTGGGTGGAACTGAGGGTCCACATCCTCTTCTTCCTGATATCGGATACATTCGGCTACATCGACCGGACGGGCGCTCCCGCAATTCCGGTCCAGTTCGAAGGCGCAGGAAATTTCTCGGAGGGGCTGGCGAACGTCACCCTGAAGGGGAAGAAGGGATACATCAACCACAGGGGAGAGTTCGTCATCCCTCCCCGTTTCGACGGGGTCGGTCCTTTCTCCACGGGGCTGGCAGCAGTGCGAATCGGCGACAGGTGGGGATTTGTCGACACGCTCGGGTCGGTGGTGATCCCTCCTGCTTTTGAGGATGCACGCCCGTTTGTGGACGGCCTTGCCGCCGTAAAATCAGGAGGGATCTGGGGTTTCATCAGGAGATCGGGGGAGACAGCGATCGCGCCGCAGTACAGCAACGTGTCAGGGTTCCATCAGGGGCTCTCAGCGGTCAACATCGACGGGAAGTGGGGATACATCGACACGACAGGCGCTCTCCGCATCAGGCCGCAATTCGATTATGCGATGGCATTCTGGGACGGCGCGGCGATGGTCGAAGTTGAGCACCGGAGGGGGTACATCGACCCGACGGGAAAATACATCTGGCAGCCGCACAATTGACCGGGCACGTGGCCCTTCAATCACCGCGGTCCCCCTCCCCGTCAATCGTACATCCTGAAGCCCTGCGATTCCTTCTTGCCGGAACTCTTCGTCGTCTCCGCGACTTCATTCGTTTTCCACGGATCCCCCTACCGTGCCAGCGGCCTGTCAGTGAACGCCGCTTATACGTAACGTACCAAAAGCCCGGGAGTGACGTAACGGACGGCGGTACGCTGCTGCAAATTCGCGATTGAGGAGAGAAGCGGGGTTGACAATGAGGCGTGCCGCCTCCATATTCTATACTCACGGGAAACCCGGGGTGAAATTCCATGAAAGTACCGTTGTTCATGATTGTTGCAGCCCTCATTATCGCGGCCAAAGCGTATGCACAGGACACGAGCGAGACGGTGAGCTATCATTTTCAATTCACGGGAATACAGCAGGCCCACCCCCCGTTCAGCGCAAAGTATACGGGGCGCAACAGCCTCCTCCCGACGGCCGAAAACCTCCTCTCGATTACATCGACACTCTACCTCGGCAGCCGTCTCTGGAAAGGGGGGGAGATCTACCTTGATCCGGAGCTGGCAGGGGGAAGCGGGTTCAGCTCTACGACCGGGATTGCGGGGTTCCCGAACGGCGAGATTTACCGGGTGGACAATCCCGCGCCCAAGATCTTCATCGCCAGGTTTTTCCTGCGCCAGCATTTTTCGCTCGGCAATGAAATGGAAAACACCGATCCGGACCAGAACCAGATCGCCGGTCCACTCCCGAAGTCCAGGCTGACGGTGACGGTCGGAAAGTTCAGCCTTACGGACGTCTTCGACGACAACAGATACTCGCACGATGCGCGGACGCAGTTCCTCAACTGGGCACTCTGGTCCGGCGCGGCATGGGACTACGCGGCAGACACCCGCGGGTACAATTGGGGAGTACTCACGGAATTACACCTCCCGTCGTGGCTCATGAACTTCGCCGCGGTAATGGTCCCGTCGTATGCCAACGGGCCGTACTTCGATCACGACATCGCAAGAGCATACAGTCTCAACCTGGAACTCGTGAAACCGTACGGCATTTCGGGGCTCGACGGGAGGCTGCACCTGATCGTCTTTCTCAATCATGGAGCAATGGGGAACTACCGGAGTGCGATTGACCGGGGACGATCTACGGCATCGGCACCTGAGATTGATCGTACAAGCAGCTACTGCTCGAAGTATGGATTCGTTATCTCGGCCGAACAGGCGCTGGGGCACACCGCGGGACTCTTCTCCAGACTCAGCTGGAACGACGGCAAGACGGAGACATGGGCGTTCACTGAAATCGACAGGTCATTCCACGCCGGGGTTAGTATTCACGGTGATGCATGGGGGAGAAAAGAGGACAACGCCGGCATTGCGTACGTCGTCAACGCACTTTCAGCCGATCACCGCGAGTACCTGGCACGGGGGGGATACGGGTTCCTCATAGGGGACGGGGCGCTGAGCTACGCCCTCGAGCAGATCACCGAGGCGTACTATTGCGCCAGACTTTTCCCTTCTTTCTCGCTTACACTCGACGACCAGGTCGTGATTAACCCCGCCTACAACAGGGACCGTGGGCCTTTCGTAAACATACTCTCACTCCGGGGGCACGTGGAGTTGTGAGCGTCGTTTGTAGAATCTGCAATCCCTCGTGTCGGACGCGGAGCGCATTATCACACGTCGGGGGCACATGAGGAACTGCGGAGGGGTTACAGAGTTGGCACTTCCTTTGTATCTTATTCCGGGAGATAGAATTTCCACTAACAGGGGGATGCCGGCAGTTGGGGAACGCCGGATCACCCAGAACCGGAAAATTGAGCCATGACCGTACTACTCGTTGATGATGAACTAGATTACAGATCGCTCGTCAGCACCGTGCTGTCCAGCAGGGGGTTCGATGTCATTGTCGCCGAAAACGGGGAGGAAGCGCTCGGCAAGATACAGGGTCTGACGCCCGACCTCGTCATAACGGACATCTATATGCCCGTCATGGACGGCATCAAGATGAGCAGGGCGCTGAGGGCATTGCCGGGGTTCGGGAAGGTGCCGATACTTTTCCTTTCGGGGTACGACGATCAGCATACGCTCGAGGCAGTGAAGGATCCCCGGTACGAGGCATTTCTCAGGAAAGGGTCCCCGCTGGAAGAGCTTGTCCGATGGATAGACTACCTGACGACTCCCGCGGAGAACCGGCCCTATGCGCTCCCGAGAGGAACGCAAACGAACATAACCGTCCGGTCCAGGGATAGAAGCAGAACGTTCACGAATTTTCCGATACTGTAAGTGGAGGGGGGAATGAGAATGCCTGCACGGGGGTTATCGGGCAGGATCCTCCGCGAGGATCTCGCGGATTGTCCTGATGAACAGCTCCGGGTGGACCGGTTTCTGTATGGCCTTCAGGTCGTTTTCCGCAAGCAGGTCAGTGATCACCTTATCTGACATGTAGCCGGTGCAGAAGAATGCCCTGACACGGGGGTTCATTTTCTTCAGTTCGACATAGACCTGGCCGCCGTCCATCCCGGGCATGACAAGATCAAGGACGACGATGTCGATCGCATCCCGGTTTTTCCGATAGATCTCAAGGGCCGCGGGGCCGTCGGGTGCGACAAAGACCCTGTACCCCTTCTCGTCAAGGAGTTCCTTCCCCAGCTCCAGCATCACGATTTCGTCATCAACGAGAAGGACTCCTTCGGGCCTCTTTACCGGAGAGGATTTCTTTCCCTTCCGGGAATTCTCCCCCGGCATCGGGGGAAGAAATATCCTGAATGTGGAACCGGTCCCCTCCTCGCTCTCAAGGAGTATCGTCCCGCGGTGGTTCCGGACCACATTGTATGCAACCGAGAGGCCCAGGCCCGTCCCCTTTCCCCGTTCCTTCGTTGTAAAGAACGGCTCGAATATCCTCTCCCGGATTTCCTTCGGTATGCCAACCCCCGTATCGGTCACGCGTAATTCGATGCTCCGCTCGCCATGACCCTGGAGAAGGCGGGGGCTGACGGTCCCTCCCGCATCCGCGGTGATCGCCTCGATCGTGAGCACGTGCCCCCCCTCCCTGTCACACCCCGTCATCGCATCGCGCGCATTGACGCACAGGTTCAGCAAGACCTGATAGAGCTCGCCACGGTCCCCCAAAACGCGCGGGAGAGCATCAGCGACCGACTTCCTGATCGTTATCGACGGGGGAAAGGTCTCGGCGCAGAGGGCGGCCATCTCATCCACAAGCGCCGCCACGTCCACCGGCGACATCTCACGCCCCGACTTTCGGGCGAAAGAGAGAAGCTGTGCCGAGAGCTCGGCCCCACGCATGGCGGACTTCTCGATCGTCTGGCAGTAGCGCTGCACCTTCTCGGGGTCCGACGCATGTTTCATCAACTGCATGGTGAACCCGAGTATGACGTTCAGGATGTTGTTGAAATCGTGAGCGATGCTGCTGGCGAGAGTGCCGATCCCCTCCATTTTCTGCGCCTGGTTCAACTGCTGCTCGAGCAACAGACGATCGGTGATATCCCGGGTAATCGAAAGCATGCATCGCTCGCCGTCAATTTCGATCGGACGCGCCGACACGAGGCCGCTCCTGGTCTCGCCGCTCTTGATGCGGAAGCCGGCCTCGAAGTTCTTCACATCCCCGCGATCGGCAAGCTCACCGATGAATTGATCGCGCAGCGCTGCGTCGACCCAGATCCCGAGTGTGATCGCGCTCTTCCCGAGCACCTCTCCCCGCTCGTACCCTGTCTGCTCGGTAAAACCCCGGTTGATCTCAATGAACGCGCCGTCCGCGATCCTGCTGATAGCGATGGCGTCCGAGCTTGTCCGGAAAGCCTTCGAGAACAGCTCTTCGGAGTGCCGGAGGGCCAGCTCGGTTTGTTTCCGCTCCGTGAAATCCTGAAAAACCTCAAGGACGGCAGGTTTCCCCTGATACGTCATTCGCGTATGCGTAATGTGAAACGTCCGGCCACCCGATATTCCGGAGACTTCGATCCCCGGGTGGTTCCGAAGGTCAACGCCCGGGATCAACGGACAGGCGGCACACTGGGTCTTGTCGTCCCGGTAGATCTCCCAGCAATGTTTCTCGGTTCCGGTGACTCGGAACTGCTTCTTCAGGTTATCGGACATGAAGAGGATATGACCCTCCTCGTCCACGATGTCCATGCCAAAAGGGATCGTTTGCACGAGAAGCTGATTGAAGTCGTAACTCTCCCGGAGCTGCTGTTCCATGCTGTGCCTGTAGAGCGCCATCTCGATTGTGATATGGAGCTCCCTGTCCTCCACCGGCTTCAGGAGGTACCCGAATGGTTCCGTCACTTTTGCCCGCTGGAGGTTCCTGTCGTCGGCGAAGGCGGTAATGAAGATGACCGGTATGTTCATCTCTTCCCGGATGACCCGGGCCGCCTCGATGCCGTCCATGGGCCCGCAGAGCACGATGTCCATCAGCACAAGGTCCGGCCGGAGAGCCCTGGCCTGGACGATCGACTCCTCCCCCGTGGCAACCGTCGCCGCCACGGCATAACCGAAATGCTCCAGGCGCACGCAGATGTCACGGGCGATGATATTCTCATCCTCGACGATCAGAATTTTCACAGACGGCATATCAAGCGGTCCCTTCGCTAACCTCTCACCGCAGAGTAGCTTCGCTGCTCGGGATGAATGCCGAGCTGCTCCATCCTGTACCGGAGCTTCGAGCGGGTCAGCCCGAGGACCTTCGCCGCGCGGACCTGATTCCCCCCGACGATATCGAGCGTCTTGAGTATGAGCTCACGGACGACATCGTTAATATTGACTCCCGTTCGACGGATCTCCAGGCTGAACCCCTTGCCGTTTTCCTCCACGACGATCCCCGGGTGCCCGTCTCCCAGGTGCGTCTTTATTTCCTCGAGGCGTCCAGTGCACGGCAACGTCGTTCGTCGCCTGGATACAACAGATTCTCATGGAGACGGCTCATTCCCATCTATCACTCTTCTGACGACGGCGAGCAATTCCGTCAGCCCGTACGGCTTGGAGACAAGCGCCCGTGCACCATTTTTTGCCAGTTGCGACCGTATATGCGGCTCGAAGAACCCGCTCGCTACGACCACATTCACCGAGGGGTTCAACGACTGGAGCGAAGTGAGGAGCACCCCGCCATCGGCCCCGGGGAGACCGAAGTCGGTCACCACGATCGCTATTTCACCCATATGCTCCCTGTACGCCTCGATCCCTTCCAACCCGTCAGCCGCAAGGAATACGCGGTATCCTTTGTCGTGGAAGGTCGATTCGAGCAAGTCCAGAAGAGTCGGCTCGTCTTCGACGATGAGCACACCTTCCCCCCTCCCCCGGGCCGAAATTTCTCCCTCGGGTGGCCGAGCCTCACCGGAAGGGAGGGACTCGCTCACAGGGAAGAAGAGCCTGAAGACTGTCCCCTCTCCGAGCGTGGAATCCACATCCACAAACCCGCCATGGGTCTTGACAACACCATAGACCAGGGACAATCCAAGTCCGGTCCCTCTTCCGAGTTCTTTGGTGGTAAAGAATGGCTCGAAGATCCGCTGGATTGTGGCATCGGACATCCCCATCCCCTGGTCGGCAACGCTGATTTCGACGTACTTGAGAGAGGGGTCGGCTCCCTCCCGGGAGGAGAGCACAGCGCCATCGACAAGGAGCGTCCGTATCGTCAGCTTCCCCCCCGGGACACGTCCCTCCCGCGGCTCCATCATGGCGTCCCGTGCATTGATGCAGAGATTGAGGAGCGCCTGGTGGAGCTGGGTGTTGTCCATCAGGACGATCGGGATCCCCTCCTCCAGATCGACAACGATTTCGACAGTCCTGGGGAATGTCTCCTGTATCATCCGCGAAAGATCGAGTATCGCCTTGTTGACATCGATTGCTTCCGGATGGACCTCAGATTTGCGGGCAAAGGTCAGTATCTGCCGTACAAGCCCTGCCCCGCGCTGTATCGCGCTGTTGATGGAGTGGATGCTCTGCTCAAACGCGCTGTTTTCATTTCTGCGGATTTCCAGGAGGGACACGTGACCGAGTATGATCCCCAGGATATTGTTGAAATCGTGTGCGACACCCCCGGCGAGCGTCCCGAGCGATTCCATCGTCTCCAATTCGCGAATATGGAGTTCCATCTGCTTCCGTTGAGTGATGTCTTCCTTCACCGCGAGGTAATGGGTCACGACACCGTTCGGGTCTTTGATCGGGGAGATCTGCGCCGATTCCCAGTACAGGTCCCCGTTCTTCTTCCTGTTGTGGAATTCTCCCGTCCATTCCCCTCCTGATGCGATCGTCTCCCAGAGCCGATTGTATTCCTCGGCGGGAGTTGCACCCGACTTCAATATGCGGGGGTTCTTCCCGATCAATTCTTCGAGCGAGTATCCCGTCAAACGGAGGAATTTCGGGTTGACGTATTCGATGTTCCCGTTCAGATCGGTGATGACTATCGATGAGGCACTCTGCTCGACGGCACGCGAAAGCTGCCGGAGCTGCATCTGGTCTTTCTTCCAGCCCGTGATGTCGGTGATCATCGCGAGTTTAAGGGGAGGCCCCCCCGTAACGTCAGGAATCAGTGCCGTCGAGAGCCTGACATCGACAAGCGCACCGTCTTTGCTTTTCCGGACCGTCTCCCACTCGACGATCCGATCGCCGCCCAGCGTCTTAATCACCGTATCGCTGAATTCATCCGTTTTGTGGGGGGGGACCAGGGGGTAAGGCTTCCCGAGTACCTCCAGCGCCGACCATCCGAATACTCTCTCCGCGGCCGGGTTCCAGACCCGCACGAGGTCATCCTTGTCCAGGGCAAGGATGGCCACCGGCAATGAATCCACCAGGGATTTGAGGGCCGCATGGCTGGCGTACAGCGCACGCTCGGCGTTCTTCCTGTCCGTTATGTCGCGTGTGATCGAAAGTATGCACTTCTCGCCGTCAAGTGTCAGCGTTCTTGCAGACATCAGGCCCGTGATGATCGAGCCGTTCTTGCAGCGAAACGGAGCCTCGAGCCCCATCACCTCACTATCGCGGGCAAGCCCATCGATAAGTCTCTGCCTGTCGGCATCGCTCACCCATATGCTCAAACCACGGGAAGTGGAAGGCTTCCCGATCACATCCTCCGGCGTGAACCCGGTGATCTTCGTGAACCCTTCGTTCACGGCGACATAGACCCCGTCCACCATCCTGTTGATGTTGACCGCGTCGGGGCTGATATGAAAGGCTTTCGAGTACTTTTCTTCCGAGTCGCTCAGCGCGCTGTGGACGTCATGGAGCCGGAACGCCATCTTGATCGAGGCGAACAGGACATCCTCCCCCGAGTTCTTCAGCACATACCCGTAGTTCGTGATCCCCCCGGTGCGCGCAACCATCTCCCTCTCGGTGTGCGAGGTGAGGAATATTACGGGGACATCCCGTATCTTGAGGATCTCGCGAGCCGCATCAGCGCCGTCCATCCCCCTGCCGAGATCGATATCCATCAAGACGAGATCGAGATGCGCTCCTTCCTCCTTGATGGCGGCGATTGCCGTCTCAGCGGTGAAGGCCGGCACGACGTCATATCCCGCCCGTTTGAGAACGAGCGACTGGCCCATGCTGACGACCGCGTCATCCTCGACGAGGAGTATTTTTTTCATGACGGCCTCCTGACCCGGCTCATCCACCGATGCTCCGGAATGCAATCAGATCATATTCACATGTCTCTTTCATGCGGGTGCCGACCATTCAGGATCGATTTGTAATATGTATATTTGGTCCGTTCGAAACAAGGTCGGGAGGGATTTGAATTGTGCCACAGAATCGGAGGGGTTAGAAACTGCAGATAGACATGATGAATCCGGTCCGGGAGCGGGGGGCTGAACAGCGGCCCCGGGGGTTCCGGGGGGACCCACTCAGTTATTTGAACAACCAGAGGAAACTGCCGTACCCGTCCTTCTGCATGTCGTCCACGGAGATGAACCTCATCGCGGCGGAGTTCATACAATATCTGAGACGCGTGGGAGGGGGGCCGTCATAGAATACATGACCCAGGTGGGAATCCCCGTACCGGCTCCTCACTTCAACCCTCTCATCCAACAGCGAGCGGTCGGTCTTCTTCACGAGAGCACGCGGGTCGATCGGTTTCGTGAAACTCGGCCAGCCTGTCCCCGAGTTGAACTTGTCGGTGGAGCTGAACAGGGGCTCCCCGGAGACGACGTCGACATAAATCCCGGGCCTCTTGTTCTCATCGTACTCATTGTCGAAGGGCCTCTCGGTCCCTTCCTCCTGCGTCACTTGGAATTGCAGGGCCGTCAACTTTTTCTTCAGCTCCTCGTCCGGGGGCTTCGCGAACCCGCTCCACGCGATCCTCCCCCACGTCTTCTCGATGTAGGCGTCCCTCCCCGAGCCGGCCCGGTACGCGTGATACTGGCCGGAATTCGTTTTGCAGTAGTGCTGGTGATGGTCCTCGGCGGGGTAGAACGATTGGAACCGGACGACCTTCGTCACTACAGGTCCCCCGAACACGCCCGATTTCTCCAGAAACTGCTTCGTCGCTTCGGCGATGATCCTCTGCGCCTCCGTGTGGTAAAATATCGCAGAGAGATACTGAGAGCCCCTGTCATAGAACGATCCGCCCGCGTCAGTCGGGTCGAATTCCCTCCAGTAGACATCCAGTATCTCCGAATAGGAGATGACCTGAGGATCAAATGTCACCTGCACGGTTTCCAGGTGACCCGTGGAGCCTGTCGAGACCTGCTCGTACGTCGGATTCCTGACACTCCCCCCGGAATAACCGGAGACCACCTTCCTCACCCCGCCGAGATCTTCAAAGGGGGCGTCAATGCACCAGAAGCACCCTCCGGCAAACGTCGCCGTCTCCAGCCCTTCCCCCCCCGGGAGCACCGAGCCGACAGTATCATCGGGCGTGCCTGCCACCCCCGAGAGCGGAGAGGCCTGCGTGGCTGTGGTGTTCCCGTTCCCCCGCACGCATCCCGGAAGAGAAAGCAGACAGGAGAAATAGAGGAGAATGGCCGATTTGATCATGAGACGCTCCGGAGGTCAGTTCCAATGCGATGGCGTAGATATAGAACATCCCGCAGCATTGAAGAGGTTCCACAACCAGGACCTGGAGAGCCCGGGCGGGGTAGCAGAAGCGGGAATTGCCGGAGCGGGGGATACATCGTGATCGCGGCCGCGTCAAAGAGCGGCGGGATTCCAAAGAACGGAGCCCCGCCGCGTCAAACGTCACTTTTTCTCGAGGTCAAGGGGGCTGACGGGCAGGTCCCAGTGGGCGAGTAATATCTCGAACCTTCGCTGCTCTTCCTTTTTGAATGTCTCCTGGTCGGGGTAGAGCTCCCGGTTGAGGGAATCCGAGTCGAAGTCCGAAAATGCGATCTTTGCGTTCTTGAAGACGATCGTTACCCTGTAGTCCCACCGTCCCTCCTCGGTATTGTGGAACCGCGGGGTCACCGCCGTGACCTGCAGTATCCGTCCCATGTCTATCTGTTTCTTCAGCACCGGGTAGTGATTTTTCTTAAAGAGCCTTATGAACTCATCGGCAAGCCCCCATTTCACCTTGTAGTAGTACTCGATAGTGGAAGGCTTGTCGTCCGATTTGGCCAGATTGCCCTGGGTTTGTGCGTTCATCGTGAACCCTCCGAGACTCGTTGCGCAGAAAACAAGCATGAGGAATGAGCGGAAACAAACTCGTCGGTGCGACATAGGGAGCGTCTCCCGGATAGTGATGTTGTTGTTGAGCATCTATATATAAAAACGTTCTTCGGGCCAGAGGAGCTGGAACGTGGTGTTCATCTCCCTGCAAAGGAACAACAGGCGGCCGTTTTCATATGGCATTGAGTATTTACTCTCCGTGGTTCCGGCAAGTTCCACGTGCGTGTAGCGGCGGTTCAGGTCGTTCAGGTTGTCCTGAAGCAGCCGGTCGTGCCCGAGTATGATGGCGATATTCCCCGTTCGTTCACCCGGTCCCCACATCCAGTAGCTGTTGTGCGCGCAGAGTGCGGGGGGAAGCCCGTACTTCTTCCCGAAGAAATCAATCGCTCCCGCTTCACCGTAATTCCGGACGAATATCACGCATTGTTTCTGTTCCTCCGGGGTGAGCGTGTTGTAGATCTTCGCCACCGTGGCAGCCAGCTCCTCCCACCCGAATTGATCGGCGTAGAATTGCGGGAGCTCTCCCACAGAGCTTCGTTCTTCCGCTTTCGGTATCAGGCCGAGGAGTTTCTCATATTCGATGAACTTCTCGACGGGAAGAACCGGCAGAGTGAACGGCAGGCCGACGAGCATCCCGACTACCAGGAGCGCCGGGTACACGACCTTGACCCACTGCCATCCCCGGTGCCAGGTCCGGTCACCCGAGCGCGCCGCGACAAACCTCTCCAGAGAAACCGCCCCACCCGCCAGGAACACGGGATAGGCGGCTGAAAGATAGTAGACTTTTCCGTTCCCCGCCACCATGATGATGAAGACGATAACGTACATCCAAGCAAGAGGACGGAAACAGCGCCTCTCCCTGTCCAGGAAGAAGAAACAGAGCCCGATGACCCAGAGCGGCCCGTTGAAGTAGTTCATCCCGTTAAACTGACCCCCGACAAACTCCCACAACCCTATCCTCGCGTTCTTATACTGGCTGGCGTTGTGCATGAACTCAAGAGTGGGAAACCCCTTTGCGATTTCCCAGATGATATGCGGAAGGAAAATGAGGAGCGCGATCAGCGCGCCCGCCCAGAATTTCCCCGTCGCGAGATGCTTCCGTTGGGGGGTGAGGAGGAGTCCCCCTGCCAGCCCGGCGCACATGAACCCCACCGAATACTTGTTCAGGAGTCCGAGTCCGACCACGAGTCCGAAGAGGAGCCAGAGTCTCGGAGAACCTCCCGCAAGAATCACGACGCTGATGTAAATTGCGGCCGTCCAGAAGAGTATATCGAGCGGATTCATGGAGTACGATCTTCCGCTCCCGAGCAGCGTATGCGCGGCAACGACTGAAAGAGCAGACAGCCAGAGAGAAAACCCGCCGCCACCGAGCCGCCGGGCGATCAACGCGGTGAGAAAAGAAGTCATGCTGACCGCCAGCGCCGCGGGCAGGCGGATCGCATGAAGCGAGTCACCGAGGAGGGATCGCCAGAGTGCGAGAAGTGCTATGGAAAGCGGCGGCTGATCAACGTACCCGAATGCAAGATGGTTCGAGCAGGCGATATAATAGAGCTCATCCCTGAAGTAGCCGTAACTGCTGTGGAACACCACCATGAGGAGAAGCGACGTTCCAGCGATGAGGAGAGGGACCCTCAATCCCCGTGCGGGCACCACGGGGACAACCGGGAGAGTCATGCGGATTTCCTGAAAGATGAGACGGACCCGGTCAATGTAGCTACGCTTCCTGGGATTTACAAGCCGGAGGAACCTCCGACCAGTCGGACGCGTCAAACGTGTTTTCGCCCGTCCTGAGGAGCAGCACGAATTTTTTCACCGTCCCGGCCGAAAGGACATAGTTGATTTCGGGCGCTTCCCAGGCGTAGATGACTCTGGAAACAAGCGCTCCCGCGGCCGTTGAGGGGTCCCACATGAACCTCTCGGACCTGACAAGGACGGATGCGATGACCTCGAGATGCCACGCCTGGAGGTCACCGCGGATGACCGCATCACAGAGCGCCTCAAGGTTCTCCCCTGTCACGACGAAATCCGTCGACAGATCGTGCGTCAGCACATCGTCCGCTTCGACCCGGACGTCATGCATTGTCTCCTCCGCCTCTCCGGCCAGAACAGACGCACTAACCCGGCGTTCGAAGAATCCTCTCAGTGTCTCTGCTTTCATATCGTACCCCCGCTTTGCGATGGATGGGTGTTTGAACCCGTGCGATGCCGACACCGCGAAACCGAGGGAGGTGGGAGAGTACTACGAAGGACTCCTGCAGAAACTCCGTGTGCAACGACCGGGAATGTGGCGCAAAGACGCGGGAGAGAGGAAGGAGGGATCCAGAGGCAGATTCGGCTTCTTCTGCACCCACTCCGGGGCCGGACGGAGTGACGCAGTGTCAGCATAGGAAAGAACCTGACCACTCGACAGGGGAACCTAATCCAAAATCAAACGAAAGTCAAGCCTTCAGGGAAACTAGTACCCCGTCTAATACCTCGGCATATCGGGGTCAATCGCGTCCGCCCACGCGTCAATCCCCCCGAGGAGGTTCTTTACCTTGCGGAACCCGAGCTGTTTCAGGAACTGAACAGCCTGCCCGCTCCGCATTCCGCTGTGGCAATAGACGACCGTTTCCTGTGACGAATCAAGCTCGTGCACCCGTCGGGGAAGGTCGTTCAGGGGAATCAGGTGCCCGCCGAGATTCGCGATTTCATATTCCCGTGGCTCACGCACGTCGAGCAGGAACACGCCTTCTCCGCGGTCGAGCATCGCCTTAAGCGCTGCAACGGAGATCGCGCTCTCACCATCCCCCGGGCCTGCGGCCGGCGGAGGCTCGATCCCGCAAAACCGTTCATAGTCGATCAGCCCGGTGATTGAAGCGTTGTCGCCGCATATCGCGCACTCCGGATTCCGGCGCAGTTTGAGCTCGCGGGTCCTCATCGTCAGCGCGTCGAAAAGAAGAAGGCGCCCGACCAGAGACTCTCCGATCCCNNCCCGGGGGAGGCGGGTCCGCGTACAGGCACCGGTAGCACGGTCCGCCCGGAGCGGAGAAAACGGAGACCTGCCCTTCAAACCGGAATATGCTCCCGTACACATTGGGCTTCTTCAAAAGAACGCATGCATCATTGACCAGGTAGCGCGTCGGGAAATTATCGGTCCCGTCCGCGACCAGGTCGAAGCCGCCGAGTATCCCGAGGGCGTTCGCAGAGGTCAGGTGCGTGTCGAACAGCTCTATCTCGACGTTCGGGTTGATGGAACGTATCCTGTCCCTCGCAGAATCCAGCTTCGGCCTCCCGACATCCGCCGTGGAGTGCAGGACCTGGCGCTGCAGGTTTGACTCGTCCACGACATCGAAATCGACAATACCGATCCTGCCGATCCCTGCCGCCGCGAGGTAGAGCGCCAGCGGAGAACCGAGTCCCCCGGCCCCCACAAGCAATACGCTCGCGGCTTTCAACTTCATCTGCCCTTCAAGGCCCACTTCCGGGAGGATGAGATGGCGGCCGTACCGCCTGATCTCTTCCCGTGAGAGGCGAATGTCCGTTCGGGACCCCCTGCCGCCTGTTTCTCTCATTATCAGCTCCTTCCGCCGGCTATCGACGGGATGATGCTCACGGTGTCCTTTTCCGAGACCTGCGTCTGTTCCTTTTGCAGATACCGGATGTCCTCGTCGTTCACGTACACGTTAACGAAGTTCCTGATCGAACCCGTGTCGTCGAAGAGGTGTTTTTTCAGCGAAGGGTACGTTGCAGTGAGCCCCCGGAAGAGCTCACCGACGGTGTTCCCCTCGAGAAGGACGCTCTCCTTTTTTTCAGTGTACGCCCGGAGCGGTGTAGGGATCAATACCCGAGTTGCCATTATCCTCGATCTCCTGGTGTGGTGTGTGCCCGCGTTGATCCGGCATGCCCGGTGTTTTCGCGAGCGGGTCCGGCGGCGACCCGTTCGACGCTGTTCATGATTTCTTCATCGAACCCCGAACGGTCTTCCTTCAGCACCCATGACTTGACTGCCGCGGGGATCCTCCCCTCCACGGCGACGATAACGTACGAACACCAGGGCCACGCGTGCTCAAGGTCGAATTGCGACGGCGTTGCCGGATGATCGGGGTGGGAATGATAGAACCCCATTACTCCCAGCCCCTCGGCACCGGCGGCAGCCTCCGCCTTCGCGTACTCCCCGGGCGTGATGAGAAATCTCCGGGTCCGGTTCTCTTCCCTGGCGTTCCCGATCCGGACGACGTCGAGAACCTCCTTCCCCGTCTCACCGGCCGTGCCAACGAGAATGCCGCAACATTCTTCGGGATACGCCTCCATGGCATGTACCTTTATCTTGTGGAGTGCCGTGTGCGTCAATGCTATCGTCGGGGATATCTTTGCAAACAGGGGGTCGATCATCGGGTCACTCCTCCCAGAATCGCTCACTGAGGTATCTGCTTCCGTGGTCGGGAAATACCGTGACAACCACTCCTTCCTCCAATCGTTGTGCAACCTGCAGGGCGGCCACCATGGAGGCCGCGGAGGAGGTGCCCACCAGCAACCCCTCTTTTTTCGCCAGACGCCTCGCCATTTCATGCGCGGCGCCGGTCGAGACCTCCAGGTGTTCGTCCGCCAGCTTCATGTCGTAAATGCCCGGAACCATGGCCGTCTGGAGATGCTTCAATCCCTCCAGACCGTGAAGCGGCGTGTCGGGTTGAAACGAGATGCAGCGAATCGCCGCATTGAGCTCCTTCAGGCGACGGGCCGTGCCGATAAATGTCCCCGAAGTCCCTATGCCGGCAACAAAGTGCGTGATTGCCTTTCCGCTCTGGTTGTAGATCTCGAATGCGGTGGTCCTGTAATGAGCCTGCCAGTTGGCGGGATTGTTGTATTGATCGGGATAGAAGTATTCATCCGGGCGATCCGCCACGAGCTTCTTCACATAGAGCTGTGCGCCGTCCGTCCCTTCGAGAGGGTCGGTGTATGTGACGTCCGCTCCGTAGGCGAACAGGATCCGTTTCCGTTCGGGGCCGGCGTTGGCCGGGACGGCGAGCTCCACGCGATATCCGAGAGCAGCGCCGATCATCGCATAAGCGATCCCGGTATTTCCGCTCGTAGCGTCAATTATGGTCTTTCCCATCGCGAGGGCACCGCTCCGCTCCCCTTCCCGTATCATGCTGAGCGCCGCCCTGTCCTTGACAGAACCGCCGGGGTTGTACCATTCCGCCTTGGCGAATATCTCAACCCGGGGGGAGATCCCCGGAAACCGCGGGAGCCTCAGGAGGGGGGTATTCCCTATCCGCTGAACGAGGGTGGGGGCGCCGACGGATGTATATGTGAAAGAATCTGGCATTTTAACTACAGTGAGTCGAATCCTCTATTTGAAAGAACGAAGAGATCGGGAAATACGTTTGAGAATGGGTGTCAGAACCCGGCGTCAACAGGGGTGAGGACAACAGCAACATGCAAGCGGGGTTATGCAGAGAGACATATCAGAAAGTACTTCGGGGTCGGCAGTCGATATGCGTGGACGGTTCATATGGTAATTTAGTCAAAAATGGGGTATTGTCAAATTTGCCCACAATTCATATACTGTCGGACCGGGAGGACGCAAATGCCAACCACCAGTAAGAACACGTGATGGGCTTGCCAGGTTCCATCAAAAGAGCGGAACAGCGGCCCGGACCGCTCCTGCGGATGGACCTGCCGGCGGCCCGTGAGCGTGCACTCCTTATATTTGCCGCACTCCCGAAACCCGGCGATGTGAAAAAACGGCTCGCCCGGGAAATCGGCGTCCAGCCAGCAACGACACTCTACAATGAGCTTGCGCTCCACACCTTCCGGATCGGGCAGGATGCCCTTGACAGGGGATGGATGGTATTTCTCTTCTATGACCCGAAAGTGAAGGAGGGAGAGGTGCGCCAGTGGGTCAAGAGAGATTTCCACTACGTCGCAGAGGGGGGTGCAAATCCGGGCGCACGCATACAGCACGCGTTCGACTATACCTTTCATCATCGCGCGGGGAAAGCGGTGGTGATAAGCAGCGATATCCCGGGGATGGACATTGCCCTCCTTGAGGATGCTTCAAGCAGGCTCGACAGAAACGATGTGGTGATCGGGCCGGCAACCGACGGCGGTTGCTACCTGCTCGGCATGAAACCTCCAACCAAGGGAATATTCCGTGATCTCCCCTGGGGGACGTCCCTGGTCTACCGGGAAGCGTCAGAAAGGGTCCGGAGGCTGGGCCTCGCACAATCGACTCTCCCTCCTCTCAACGACGTGGACACGGCAGAGGCGTACAGGAAGTATCTCATGAAAAAACAGAAGGGCTAGAAAGGAGTTAGTTCCATACCATTAAGCTTCATTCGACACCCACCAGCGTGTATGGGCCTTTCGGAATGACACTGATCGAGGCGTCGGGACCGAATTTCCTGAATCCATCCTCGAGGGCTTCCTCTACGGACGAGGCCGTCCTGATGAAGAGGTCGCGACCAAACCTGGCGGCAACGTTCGGGGAGACGAGCACGACGTCGGCCTGCCTGGCAGCTTTTGCACATTCCTCCAATTGCCACTGATCGATGATGACGGGGTTCGCCGTAATGGTCCCGACGAACGCGTCCACCGTGCGGTAGGCAGTCGCCATCGACGTGAACTCAGGGCTCCCCAGGCCTTCCTCACACTTGGCCGCCACGATCAGCATCCCCCCTCTCTTCACGACCGGGAGTGCCGCCGTGATCCCCTTCACCGATTGATAATACGTGAGATCCAGCGGATAGCCCGCACTCGTCGTGATAACGATGTCGGCCTGCCGGGGCGCAATCGCTTTCACAGATTCGCGCACGAAATCAATCCCCTTCGCATGTGCGATCTCCGGATCCCCCGCAAACATCCCTGTTATCGCGCCGTTGACATCAAGCGATACATTGACGATGAAGTCATGGCCTGCTTTTCGCGCGATCTCGAGGAGCTCGTGATGGAGCGGATTATTATCGATCGAGCCCTCGCAGCAGGCAGGATTCTCAAGGAAAAAAGGGCTGTGAAGCGCCTTGATCGTGAGCTCACCGGCACACCCGGGAGCAACGAGTTTCCGCCCCCCCGAGAAACCGGCCATGAGGTGGGGCTCGATAAATCCGGTCGTAAGCTTCAGGTCGGATTCACAATACTCCCTGTCAATATAGACAGGCGTATTTCGGGATGTAACCCCGCGGTATTGCTGCTCCTCCGGCACGCGGGCGTGGTGGTCGATGACCCTGTAGTCACCCAGTATCCGTTCTCCCACCATGAGCGTGAGCTCACCCGGGGTGCTGGAGCGATGGAGGCCGGTGGCGACCAGAATCGTGATGTCCCCCCGGCGGATCTGATTCTCTTCAAGAGTCCTGAGAATCGGAGGAAGGAGGACTTTGTTGGGGACGGGACGCGTGACGTCGCAAATGACGATACAGGCCGATTTCGCTCCCTGTGCAATTTCTGCCAGGGGCCGGCCCCCTGCCGGTATCCTGAGTTGCCTCTCCAGCTCTCCCGCGGGATCAGGGAGAGGAGCCGTCTGCGGCATCGTCAACACTTTCAGGAGATTGTGTTCGGGGATTTCGATATCCATCCCCTCTCTGCCGAAGGCCAGATGGATTTTCATGCGGTCCCTCCGGGACGTGTGCACCTGTCAACGAGATACACGATCGATCTATAGCTGAGACCGCTGTGAAGTGAGAGCCCGATTTCGCATGTCCTGCTTGTCGAATACCCTCCGGCACAATCCCGGGGGATCCCCGATTTGAGACCGGCGAGCGCCGACGCATTCAACTCCGGAAACGTGAAGCCCCTGTCTCCCGCCCATCCGCAGCATCCGACGCCATCAGGAACTATCACGCGCTCCGCACACATCTCTGCCAGTTTCCTGAACCGCGGAGAGAGACCCATTTTGGCGGAGCTGCACGTCGTGTGTATGGCCACAGTCTCGGGAAGTTTCCTGAATTCCAATCTCTCCGGCAAATACTTCAATATGAACCCGACCGGCTCATAGAGATCCAGACGCTTGTCGAGCGTCTCCCGCATCCTGTACAGACAGGGGCTCATATCCGCGTACACAGGAATTTCACCATTATGTGACGCGTCCAGGAGCGCCCGGTTCAATTCATCCGCCTTCATCAATCCTTCCTCTTTGAATCCCTTGCTGTCGAACGCCATCCCGCAGCAGAGGCCCGAGAGGTCCTTCGGAAACACCACCTGATAGCCGGCCTTCTCGAGAAGCGCAACCGTCTTGTGCGTGAGCGGGGCCTCCCGACCGTAGTCGCGCGACGTCCCCATCGTACGGTTGATGCAACTCGGGAAGTAGACAACTTTAGATTGCTTCGCTACGCCCGCAATGACAGGGTTTAAGGAGAGGCGGACGGCAGCGGGCATGGAGGACGGAAGCCGGGCGGCGGCGCTGAGGGACGGAAGCCGGGCGGCCCCCCGGGGCATATATTCGTTCCAGAGGGGAATCCTGTTCCCTGAAAGTTTGCGCAGAGCCAGGCCGGCCCCCCCCATCAGTTTCGTGCCGAGCAACGCATGCGAGGCACCGACAACGTTCAGCATGACGCTCAGTGCCCCGGTGACGGCCGGCATATTCCTGGCGAGCGTCCGCGCAACTGCGTGAGCGAACGGACCCGTCTGATGCCACCGGATGTACTTTATCATTTTCCCGGTGTCGATATTGACGGGGCATGCCGTCGAGCAGAGTCCGTCCGTGGCACAGGTCTCGACGCCTTCGTACCGGTACGCGTCGCTCAGGGCCGCGAGCCTGCCGGGAGATTCGCCTGAGGCCTTGAGCCTGGACATTTCCCTGTACACGACAATCCTCTGCCTCGGCGTGAGCGTGAGGTCCTTCGAGGGACACTGCACTTCGCAAAATCCGCACTCGATGCACTTGTCGATGATCTCGTGTGCCGGGGGAAGGGGCTTGAGGTTCCGGAGATGCACCTGAGGGTCGTTGTTGATCACCACGCCCGGATTGATCAGGTTTTCCGGGTCGAAGATCGACTTGATCTCTTTCATCAATGCGTATGCCTCGGCGCCCCACTCGAGCTCGACAAACGGGGCCATGTTCCTGCCGGTGCCATGTTCCGCCTTGAGCGAGCCGTCGTATTTCCTGACCACCATCGCCGTCACTTCATCGATGAAGTCGCTGTAGCGGCGTACTTCGGAGGGGACATTGAAATCCTGCTTGAACACAAAATGAAGGTTCCCATCCAGCGCATGGCCGAAAAGGATGGCGTCCCGGTAGCCGTGCTTCACGAAGAGTCTCCGGAGATCAACGGAGGCTTCAGCGAGGCGGGGGACAGGGAACGCAACGTCTTCTATTATTACCGCCGTTCCCGTCTTTCGCATCGCTCCCACGGAAGGAAAGAGCCCTTTCCGGATATTCCAGAGTTTCTCGTATTCGGCGGGAACGCTCGTGAACTGAAGCGGACGGACTTTCGGGAGATGGTCGAGTGCCCGGGAGATGACCCCGACATGGTCCGCAAGGCCGGAGGGATCTGGAGCGCGTGTCTCGACCAGAAGCGACGCGACGCTTTCGCCCAGTCCGGGGAGGTATTCCGGCATCCCTTCCTTCCCTTCCACGGAACGGAGCGACTCCCTGTCCATCAGCTCTACGGCATCCACGCTGCATGTCTTCAGGACGGGGACGGCTCTGCAGGCGGTTTCGATATCCGGAAAAATGATCAGTCCGCTTGCCTTGCATGGGAGATCGGGGACGGTGTTGTACGTGACTTCGGCGATAAATCCCAGCGTCCCTTCCGAACCGATCATGAGGCGCTGCAGGATGTCGATGGGATCATCGAAATCCACAAGGGCATTGAGGCTGTACCCGGTGGTATTCTTCATCTTGTACTTGAGGCGAATCCTTGAGGCGAGGCGTTCGTTGGATTTCGTCCGACCCGCTATTTCCGTGATCCGCCGGAGAAGCTCACTGTGCGTACGGGCGAACTCCTCCCTGCTCTCCGGGTCGCCCGTGTCCAGAGCCGCCCCGTCACCGAATATGATCCTCATCGAGGCGACCGTCCGGTAACTGTTCTGTGCCGTTCCGCAGCACATTCCGCTGGCATTGTTCGCGGCAATACCTCCTATCATCGCGGAATTGATCGAAGCGGGATCGGGACCGATTTTCTTCCCGTATGGGGCGAGATACGCATTGGCATGGGCCCCGACGACTCCAGGCTGGAGCGTGATCCTGGAGGCATCTTCGTTGATGCACCAGCGTTTCCATGAACCGGCCAGGAGTATCAGAATCGAATCAGAGAGCGACTGTCCGGAGAGGCTGGTCCCCGCCGCACGGAAGGTGACGGGGAGCCGGAGCCGACGCGATTCCGCCAGAACACGGATGAGCTCCTCCTCCGACTCGACCTTGACGACGAGGTTCGGGATGAGCCGGTAGAAACTGGCATCGGTCCCGTAGGCGAGCGTGCTCAGTTCATCGTGGAGGAGGCGGGGTGGCGGGAGGAACGTACTTAACGAAGCATGAAACTCGGAATATTTGCCGGGAAGCATGGGATGAGGAGGTGAGACAACGGGAGAACTCACTTGTTATCTGGCGGGGGGGGAGGCGGTGAAGGTGGATCCTTCATGGATTTCTCGACCCCTTCCTGGATATCCTTCATCGCGTTCTTGAATTCGCGTATCCCTTTCCCGAGATTTTTGCCGAGCTCGGGCATCTTCTTCGGACCGAAGAAAATCAGGATCACAAATAGAATGACCAGGAGCTCGCCGCCGCCCACGTTTTCAAACATGTCCCTTCC
The DNA here is from genome assembly GCA_003161955.1 of Ignavibacteriota bacterium. Taxonomy (GTDB): domain Bacteria; phylum Bacteroidota; class Ignavibacteria; order UBA10030; family UBA6906; genus Fen-1273. Next base: position 48,671 of record PMND01000054.1, read on the forward strand.
TCCGCATTATATTATTGGACAAATATATTGCAGTTTCGGTTTATTTGCAAGAAATTGACCGGAACGACCCGGAATTCCAATGAAACGAGCGTTCGCACTTCTCTTCATCATCGTCGGCACTGCAGTGGCCTTCGCCGGGACCCCCGGAGTAATCACGGGAATCGAGGTTTTGCGCGGTGAGCAGTTCACACCATTGAAAGGGAAACGGGTCGGTTTGATCACGAACCCGACAGGCGTCGATTCCAGACTCCGTTCCACGATAGACATACTCAAGTCCGCCCCCGGTGTGAACCTCGTAGCCCTCTTCGGGCCGGAACACGGCGTTCGGGGGGATCACGACGCCGGGACCAGCGTGGAGTCGTACACGGACAAGGAAACCGGACTGCCGGTCTATTCTCTCTACGGCAAGACGCGAAAGGCGACGCCGGAGATGCTGAAGGGGATCGACGTGCTCGTCTACGACATACAGGATATCGGGTGCAGGTCGTATACGTTCATAAGCACGATGGGGCTCGCGATGGAAGCGGCCGCTGAGAACAAGATCCCGTTCGTCGTTCTCGACAGGCCGAACCCTCTCGGGGGGTTGAGGATGGAAGGGAACCTGGTGGCAAAGGGATTCGAGTCCTTCGTCAGCCAGTATCCCATCCCGTATGTCTACGGCCTCACGTGCGGGGAGCTCGCCAGGTATCTGAACGACGAGGGCTTGCTCGCAGGGGCGGCGCGGTGCTCCCTGACGGTGATACCGATGAAAGGATGGAAACGGGGGATGACATTCGCTGGAACCGGGCTCCCCTGGGTACCCACCTCGCCGCATATACCGGAGGCCCGCTCTCCCGAATACTATGTCTGCTCGGGAATGCTGGGGGAGCTTGGCGTAGTCTCCGAAGGAGTCGGCTATACCGTCCCGTTCCAGCTGTTCGCAGCCGGGTGGATCGATCCGAAAGCGGTCGCCGATAAATTGAACATGCTGGAACTTCCCGGCGTGCTGTTCCGGCCGATAATCTTCAACCCGTTTTATGGAAAGTTCAAGGAGCAGGAGCTGCACGGCGTACAGGTGCACATTGCGCCGGGTTCGACCGTGAACCTGATGAGCATACAGTTTCTGTTCATGCAGGTCAACAACGAACTGTATCCGGAGAAGAACCCGTTTTCACTGGCCGATCCGGGACGGCTCAGATCATTCGACAGGGTCGCCGGCAGCGACAGCGTGAGGCTTCTCTTTACACAACGGATGATGTATGAGGACGTGAAACCGTTCATGGAGAAGGGCCTGAACCAGTTCAAGGAAAGAGCAAAAAAGTACATGCTCTACTGAAGGCGGGCAGGGGCGAACGTTGCGTTTCCGGACATGCGTCGGTGTCCTGGCCGGGAAATTGCGTGCCTGGCTCGTGTATCTCCCATCCTGAGAGAGAACCATGAAAACCTCGAAGATTGTCGCCGTTGTTCTCGTCGCGGGCCTGATGGCCGGCGGATGCGGCAAGAAGCCGGATGAAAAGAAAGCCGTTGCTGGCTCCGATTCGACAGCGGGATCGGCGTACGACACGTCGCTCTCACCTCAAAGCAAACCAGTCATCGTCAAGCTCATCACCTGGCCGGATTCACTGACGCCCCAGCCCGGGGACGTTCCGCCTTGGATCACCTGGAATTTCTTCGATTCCACCTCAAGGCGAAAATTCTCCCCGGTCGAGATGAGTGTTCTCTCCCGCGAAGGATTCTTCGTCGAGGACGTCCCCCCCGCCTCCGAAGTAATGACCGACGACATGGTCGATCGCTACGGCGATCTCTACGTGTTCAACTACGGGCAAAGCTACAGTACGATTCCCGTGTTCATTTCCTCCGACTTCCTGATGCATGTCTTCCACGTCGAGTTCGACCGGATGTTCCAGAGCGTCGAGCAGAAACGATTCCTCCCCCTCCTGGAAGAACTTACCTCGAACCTGCTCCGATTGAGCGTCGAGCAGACACAGAGATCTGCAACGCCGCTTATGCGGAGCGCTTCGGCGAGGAATGTTGCCTACCTTTCGGTCGCCGCAAAGCTCCTCAACGATTCCGTTGACGTCCCGCAGGAAGCGAAAGAGCTCGCGGGGTGGGAACTCCGGCTTATCAACGACGCCTCGGGGTTCCACGACTCGCCGCTTATGGGATTCCAGGAAGATTACACACAGTACAAACCCCGGGGTCACTATACGATTAATAGGGACCTGACACGGTATTTCAGGGCGATGATGTGGTACGGGAGAAGATCATTTGCCACGACGTCGGATACGCTGACGCTCCAGGCGCTGCTCCTGACGCAACTCCTGAACAAGCCTGAGATCCTCTCCGTCTGGGAGAGGATATACAAACCCACAGAGTTTGTAGCCGGAGAATCGGATGACCTGTCAGTCTATGATTACGCGGAAATAATGAGGGTCATATATGGGGAAATTCTCAATCCCGCAGAGCTGGCCGATACGACAAAGCTCCACCGTTTCATGGATGAGGCTTCACGCCACGCGTCACCCAGGATTTCAGGAAACAGGCTATCCGACCGTCTCGCTCCCGGGTCGATTGCACGTGGATTCCGGGTTATGGGCCAGCGTTCCGTCCCGGACGCCTATATCTTCTCGGAAGTAACATCTCCCCGCGTCGGCACAGACGATCGACCGCGGAACATGCCGACCGTGCTTGACGTCATGAGCATACTCGGGTCCCCAATCGCCGACGAACTTGTGCACACGGACGCATCCATCCCCAACTACGCCGAGCAGATGCAGAAGCTGAAGACTGAATTCAGCGATTACCCTCCACAGCTGTGGACATCGAACCTCTACTGGTGCTGGCTCAATACGCTCAGGCCGCTCATGCAGGAGAAGGGACCGGGATTTCCGTACTTCATGAGAGGGCGGAAATGGGCGACAAAGGGGCTGCTGACGGCCGTCGGATCGTGGACGGAATTGAAGCACGACACGTTCCTCCTCTCCAAGCAAAGTTATGCAGAAATGGGAGAGGGAGAGGACGAGGAGATACCGAAGCCGCCTCCACCACCCAGGAGTTACGTCGAGCCGGACCTCGAGTTCTTCAACAAGATGGTGTACCTTGTCGACAGAACGAGAACGCGGTTTGCCGGGATGGGGCTCCTCCCCGCCGAATACGAAAAGAAGCTCGGCATATTCTACGATCAGCTTCTCAACCTCCGCTCAATCGCGCAGAAGGAACTCCTGAACGCAGGCATAACCGTGGAAGAATACGAATCGATGCTCCTTTTCGCGCAGAAGATATCGGGCATCATTCTCCCGGAAGATGCGGGAGACATTATCGAAGAGCAATACAAGCAGATGGCGCTTGTCACAGATACACACACCGATGCGTCCGCAACGATGAAAGCCCTGGAAAATGCCGTCGGAGCACCTCAACGCATATACGTCGCGGTGAAGGATGATTCCGGGGGCTCACGCATCTGCGTCGGTTATGTCTACAGTGTGTATGAATTCGCGCAACCCGTAAGCAACCGTCTGACGGACGAGCAGTGGAAAGGGATGGTATACGCAAAGAACCGGCGCCCGCTGGAGTCAAAGGAACCTGATTGGGCGCGAGGACTTCGATCGATGCCGCGGCGTTGAAAAGTGCTTTCCCCATATTCGTCGCAGGAACGGCGTTTTGCCTTGCCGCCTTTACTTCAATTGCCCCCGTGAGCAGCGACCGGGGTCATGGTCTCGATTTCGATATGCCCGCCGGCTCGAGGGGAGAGACGCTGCGCCGCTCACGCCCCTTCTATCTCTCATACCAGTACTCGTCGTTCGCCGACGATACAGCCCTTTATTCCGGCGCATACAGGCACGCCGAGAAGCTCCCTGGAGGCGGGTGGGAGGCAGGAAGGATCCGCGGCGGGACGATAGTGGCCGGAACAATTTCACACCATCTGTTTGTCCGGGATCTGATTGCGCAATATTTCATCGAGCTCGCCCGGCGCGTGAATCCGAGAACGATCATCCTCATCGGGCCGAATCACCATGCGCGGGGGCACTCCCCCATTGCACTCTCAGTACTCCGGTGGAGGACCCCGTTCGGGTTCGTCGAACCCGATTCAGAAGTCATCCGGAAACTGTCGCAAACCGGCCTCGCCCGCGTGGAGGAGGAGGCGTTCGTGAATGAACATTCCATCGGGGCTCTCGTCCCGTTTATCCGGCGGACATTCCCCGGCACACGGATCGTACCGATCATATTCAAAAAGGCCGCAAACCGGGAGAATTGCGTGAAACTCGCCGGCGTGATTGCCGGCCTCACGAACCGTCCGCTTGTCCTTGCGAGCCTGGACTTTTCGCACTATAAGACAAGCAGGGAGGCAGAAAGGGAAGACGTCGCAAGCCTGGGTGTCCTCCGCTCACTTTCGAAGAAGCGGATCGACGAGGCGTTTGTCGATTCACGACCAGCAATGCTGACGCTTATCGCGCTCTGCAAGAATATCGGGGCAAACACGGTCGAGATCGTGCAGCACACCAACTCAGGGATACTATCGCACAATCCCGGGGTAGCGTGCACAAGCTATATCAATGCATTTTTCAGTAAGCAGGGCGAGAAGGAGGAACAATGAAGCCCGCCGGTTTGCTTCTGTCTGCAATATTGCTTCCTGGATGCATTGACATCCCCTCCGAACCTCCGGACGCGCCAAGCCAGATCATTGTCAACGTCCACTGGCAAGACCAGGGCGTTGCGGGCATTCCCGTTGTGCTTGTGCAGACGCGAGATTCTGTCCTCACAGGGACCAACGGCGTGGCCCTGTTTTCCGCGCCCGCGGGGCGCTATATTGTGCGCGCCTACGGGATCAACAGGGGTGGACCTGTCTTACTCAGGACCGACTTCGACGTCGAATCAAAGCCCGGAGAGGTGGCGGTTGTCGATATCGTCGATTGTCTCCCCTGTCTCTAATCACAAACAAATCACGGACGGCGTTTTGACTCATCTTCCAGCACAAGTGCGAGTTCCCGGGGCCTTCCAGCCCGCGGCCGCACACGAATCAAATCAGGCGACTGAATGAAAACCAGGGACCATGGGACCTCGGATTGGCTCCTCCTCATCGTTCCGGGGACAATCTGGGGCGCCTCATTCCTTTTCATGGCCGAGGGGCTGGAGGCGATCGGGCCGGCCGGCCTCACATTCGTGCGCATACTTGTCGGGTTTGCCACCCTCAGCCTGTTCCCCTCCGTGCGCCGGCAGGTGGGAGATTGCAACTGAATTCCTGACTCGCTATGTTAACTGATGGATCTGACTGCTCGCCGGTTCGCCCTGTTGCTTATTGTCGCGTCCTTACCCCGGGCGGGAATTGCCGGCCCACCTTTCAAGACCGATGATCCCCAGCCGGTCGATTTTCACCACTGGGAATTCTATCTGGCATCTCAACAGGAGTTCGCACAAAATGGAACGAGTGCGACACTTCCCCACTTCGAGGTCAATTTCGGCGCGTTCCAGAACGTCCAGATCCATCTCGTCGCCCCGATGGGATTCGTCAGGACGGATGACGGCACAGCGTACGGCTATTCAGACACGGAACTGGGGGTAAAATACCGATTCCTGGATGAGTCTGACGGCGCCCCTCAGATCGGCATATTCCCGTTGATCGAAATCCCCACGGGGAACGCGGCAAGGCAGCTCGGGGCGGGGAACCTTCAGGCCTACCTGCCGGTCTGGCTGCAGAAGACGTGGGGAGATTTCACGACATACGGCGGCGCCGGGTTCTGGTATAACCCGGGGACGGGGAACCAGAACTGGCTTTTTGCGGGGTGGGAGGCGCAGTACGATTGTTCGAAGATCGTGACGGTGGGGGGTGAACTGTACTTCCACTCCGCGGACAGGACCGACGGCCGGTCCGGCGAGGGGTTTGACCTCGGCGGTTACATCAACCTGAGCGACAACGACCACATACTCTTTTCGCTCGGGCGAAACTTCCGGGGTGACAACGTCGTTTCCGGCTATATCGGATTCCAGTACACGATCTGAGCGTCACGCAGGCAGCCCTCCGCCGCTCTCCCACGACCCTTCTTCAAGCCGGCCCGCTCTTGAAGCTGCGCGGAAGCTCCCGCCACCCGTCGGAGAGCCGCCCGCTGATGCCGTCCGCTCTCGAGCTACTCGCGAGCACGGGCAAGCGACCTGATCTCGTCGTCACTCAACACGCGGTCGTAGATCCGAACGTCGCCGATCCGCCCGAGCCAATTCGACACACCAAACCTCTGCGCATGCTCGGGATGTTCAGGAGCGTACGCCCCGATGGCCGACGAGTATTCCATCAGCCCCGAATTCAACGAAAGGTCCGGCAGAGGCGCCTCAGACTTAAGCTCCCCGTTGACATAAAGCCGGATGGACTTTCCCCGGACGTACACTCCGGCCAGATGGACAAAAACGTTCTCCAGCGCGGGGGAGGACACCTCATGCCTTCGGCGGTCAGGAAGCCCGGGACCGAATTTGAACTGTCCGTCTTCGATCAGGAGAGCGAGTTCGCCGGTCGCCGCACCGAGATACAGGGCATACCGGAAGGTCCGGGAAGAATTCGTCAATGCCCAGAGTGAGAGCGTATAGGCCGGGCCGTTTGGATCAATAATCCCTCCGGGAAGGTTGATGTGAGCACCTTTCCCGTCGAATTCATAGGAATGCCCCTGATTTCCAAATCTGTCCGGGGCCGGGACAGCCCCGTAATTTACGGCATCGTGCCCCTGACGGGCGGCATCCATCGTGTTTCCCCAAAGCGGATAATGCGCAACGAGGCCCCTGGCAAGGTCCTCCTTTCCGGTTATCGACGAAATACGGAGGATCGCAGTCACCGGGAGGTTCATCTTCCCGGGGGCAAACTGTACAGGTATGGAGTCCGCCTGGAGCGAGCCCTGGAGGATGTCCCCGTTCCGGAACATGACTCTGGCCCCCTTCACACTGTCCGGGATGAGGATTGACGCGACCTGTTCCAATCTGAATGCAATCGGTCCGAATGAGGACTCGATCACAAGGCCTGTCACGAGAGGCGTGCCGACGATGCGCGACCCGTCGCGGAGATCGATCGCGAAGGTCAACGGAGCTTCCGCCTGACGTCCCTGCACCGCCAGTCCGGGTGTGCTCACACCGGCGGGACCCTGTGCCGGGTTCGCACTTTTCGGGGACGCGCAGGAGAGCAGAGCGAGTGCAATGAGAGCAGGTACCACCTCAAACCTTCGATTGAGCATAGATCTCACTCCTTCCCGGTGTTTCACATCAATAGCTTATCTTCCCCGTCCCCCGCTGTTCTTTCTTCCA
>PMND01000100.1 GCA_003161955.1 Ignavibacteriota bacterium
TCGGAAAAACGGATCAAGGGGGCGGTCACGCGCCACATCACCCTGGAGCCCGGACAGACATACAAGGCCGAGCCCGCGGAGATGCGGGAGAAGAGCCCGACCCTCGCCGAGCGCGTCATCAGCGGTGCCGGGAGGATGTATGAGCGTCTGACCGGGCAGGAGGAATCATGGCAGGAAGCCCGTGTGGCCATACTCTGGAATCAGTTTGCGGAGGGAGCGGCGTTCAACGACCAGGCCTCCTTTGCCGGTGTCATGAAGAGCGTGAACATCGCCGTGGATACGCTCTTCGTCGGTCAGAAGGTCCGTCCCGGGCCGTACAACCTCCTGTTCGTCCCCTACACATTCGTGGATTCGCTCCGCGATGAGGACTACGACGCGATCACCCGGTTCGCCCGGGAGGGGGGATGCATCGTCACCGACATGCCCACGGATCTCTCCAGGGAGCTGGGTATCACCTCAGGAGAGACGCACCTGAAGGTCACACACGTCCGGGACCGGTTGTTCCCGGAAGAGCGGATCGTGTGGCGGTATGCGGAGCTGGCGACGAAGTTCGACGCCGAGGGGATCGATGAGGTCTTCTGTGTCGACCAGGACTCCGACGCGCCTCTGGCCGTCGGCAAGTCATACGGCAAAGGGAAGGTCATCTATTTCGCGACCCGGTTCGATCCCCGCTCGCGCGAAGGATACAGCCTCTATCCCTTTCTCCTCGAGTACATCGGGAAATATTTCCGGCTCGGTCCGGTCGTGCGGCGCGACCGCCTCGAGGTGTACTTTGAGCCCGGCTCGAGGGCCCGCACGATGAGCACCGAGGCGCTTGTGAAACAATGGGTGCGCCTCGGTGTCAGCATCCTGCATGTCTCCGGGTGGCATCAGTACCCGAAGTACACGTACGACTATCAGCGGCTGATCACGCTTGCGCACGCAAACGGGATCCTGGTCTACGCCTGGATTGAGCCGCCGCAGGTCAGCCAGAAATTCTGGAACGAGCATCCGGAGTGGCGGGAGAAAAACGTGGATGACGCCGACGCCCGGGCCTCCTGGCGGTACCCGGTCGCGCTGACCGACACGGCGTGCCTCCGCGCGATGACGGCGGAGTACCGGAAGCTCCTCGGGGAGTTCGACTGGGACGGCGTGAACCTGTCAGAGCTTTACTTTGACTCCGGCCGGGGATTCCAGGATCCTCTGCTTTTCACGCCGATGCATCCGTCCGCGCTCACCGACTTCAGGAAGAAATACCGGTTCGACCTTGACGAGATTCTTGATTCGACATCCGTCTATTACTGGAAGGCAAATCCGGAGGCACGGCGGCTCGTCACGGAATACCGGGTAAAGGCCCTCGAGGGTGTGTACGAAAAGCTCCTCCCCGTGTTCGGAGAGATCGCCGCCGCGCACCCGGGCTTCCAGGTCATCGTCACTGCGATCGACAGCTACGGCGCCCCCGAAATGCGGGAGTACCTGGGGGTCGACATGAACTCCATACTCGCGCTTCAGAAAAAGTACGGATTCCTGCTCCAGGTCGAAGACGCCGAGCGGCTCTGGGCGACACTCCCTTCCCGGTACATCGACATCGGGAACAGATACTCCCGTCTCCTCGGTGACCGGGCGCGCCTGCTGCTCGACCTGAATATCGTCGCCCGGAGCAAGCCGGACCAGGTGACGCCGTTTCCGACGCTCATCCAGACCGGGACCGAGAGCTTCCATCTTGTACGCGCGGCGTCGCTCGGTGCGCCCCGCATGACGATTTACTCAGAATCAAGCATCAATCCGCAGGACATGAAATTCTTTGCCTTCGCGCTTGCNNCCTCCCGAGGTCAGGGAGATCCGCATCGACGGCATGCTCCATTCCCCCTCCCGGGAGAATGTGTTCCTGATTCCCGCGGGGGCGCACACGGTGGAAGCGGGGGGTGACCAGAGCCCGGCCTTCTCCACTCACGAGCTGGATTCGCGGATCCTCTCCATCAACGGGAACCTCCTGTCGGTCGTGCAGGGAATCCGCACGATGTCGTTCACGTATGAATCGGCCACGCGGGCGCTGGTGGCGCTCAACCGGGAAGCCACGGCGCTCGACGTGGACGGCGAGGCGTACCCCTTCACGGCGCTGCGGGGGAACGATTGCTTCACGATCATGCTCCCCCCGGGGAAGCACACCGTCCGCCTCGTCGTGGGGGACGTGGTCTCCTACGGGGTCAGCCTCACGTCCTTCTGGTCTTCCAATGCCATCGCGGTGTTCGGCTCGGTCGCCGTCCTTATGCTCCTGGCAATGTACGTTGCCCTGAAGATCGTCAAGCGGCGGTACGCATGACCTTCCTGGAAATCGATCTCAGCCTCCTGTTCGTCATCGCGGTCATCCTGATCTGGTTCATGATCGCCTACCAGTTCGTCCTGACCGTCTTCGGGTACATCAATTACGTGAAATCGCTGAACCGGAAGCTCGACATCGACCGCATGACATTCGAATACCCCTCGTGCACAATACTCATTCCCGCCCACAACGAAGAAAAAGTCATTGCGGCCACGATCGCATCGATGCTTCGACTCGAATATCCGCCCGGGAAGCTGACGATCCTCGTCATCAACGACGGGTCCACCGACGGGACGCGCGACATCATCCTGGGGGCCGCCGCGCGGGACCGGCGCGTCGCGTTGTTCGATGTTCCCCGGGGGGAGGGGGGGAGGGGAAAATCCCGTGCGCTCAATCTTGCCATGACGCGGGTGGCGAGCGAGGTGATCGCCGTTTACGATGCGGACAACACGCCGGACAGGAACGCGCTCCGCTACCTCGTTGCGCAGTTGATCGGGAACAAGGAGCTGGGCGCCGCGCTCGGCAAGTTCCGCACGGTGAACAAAGACGTCAACCTCCTGACCCGGTTCATCAACATCGAGACGCTCAGTTTCCAGTCGATGCTCCAGGCCGGACGCTGGCAGATGCACAACATCGCGACGCTGCCGGGGACGAATTTCGTCATCTGGACATGGTTGATCCGGCAGCTCAAGGGGTGGGACGAGGAAGCACTGACGGAAGATTCGGAGCTGAGTATCAGGGTCTACCAGGAGGGATACAAGATCAAGTTCGTNNCTGAAACAGATCCGGCGGTTCCGGAACAAGCGGCTGATGTTCGACGTACTCTATACCCTCTCCCTGTACTACGTGTTCTTCGTTGCAATCGTGATCTCCGACCTGCTCTTCATCGTCAGCGCGGCGAACCTGGTAACCATCTCACTCCCGGGTCCGTACACGTTTGTATGGATCATGGCGTTCTTCCTCTTCCTCGGGGAGACGATGCTCGCGATCTCGTACGACGGAGAGGACCGTCTCAGACACATACCGGTGCTGGTATTGATGTACTTCACCTACTGCCAGCTCTGGATCTACATCGTGATCAAGGCGCTCTGGATCGAGTACGTAAAAAAAGAGAAGCGGACGTGGGACAAGACCATCCGCTTCGACGTCGGTTCCCCCGCCGGCAGGCACTGAACTGCGCTTTCTCCGCCGGAGGGGGAGGCGGAAAACAGAAGTGGCGCCCTGCGGCGCCACGGTGGGCTTACACCTTGCTCACGGGTTCCGGAGTCACTTCAACGCCATACTCCTCCATCACCGCTTTCAACTCGGCGTAATCCGAAGTCCTCATATAGACGCCGCAGTTCCTGCATTCATCGCTCTTGGACTGCCACGTTTTCCCGCTCACCATCCAGCACGGCGATCCCTCGTCGGCAAACCGGGGGCACGTCGCCTTCTGCTCCGCGGAGCACCCGTTCATCTTCCAGCACGGGACCAGCGACATCAGCCTTCGCATGCCGGCAATGCTCACCTTCTCCGTACTGATCGTCCTGCGGATGGAGCGAATTCTCTCGAGGTCCCCTTCTGCGAAGAGCCTGTGCCGCGAGGCTTTCCGGAGCGGGATGATCAATCCTTCGCGTTCATACATCCGGATCGTGGGAACAGAGACGCCGATCAGGTCCGCGGCCTCACCGATCGTATAGAGCCTCTGTCCGGTTTTCTGCATCATTGCGGCTGTCGTATTCGCATACATGGCACTACTCCCTTTGTACTTTGATGGAAACTAACAGATTTTGTGCCAGTTGCAAAATCGGCGAATTTCGCATTATTTGAGATATATCTATTAGTTCCCGGAGGCAATTCCGAACTTTGGGTCATCAGAATTCTCATAATTGGAGAAGTTATGCGAGTTGACCCACCGGGTTGTATCTTGCAGAGCGTGCTTCTATCTTGATTCAAACGAGGGAGATTTCATGCAGCTTCGTATCGCCGGGTACACATTCCAGGATCTCTTTGAGCCCCAACGACTCGCGGAACTGACAGAGATGTTCCGGGAGGAGGTCCGCGCGAGCGATCCCGACCTTCACGGCCGATACTCGGAGTACATTGCCGGGCACACTCCCGGAGGTCCCGGGTTGTCGGCGCTTCTGACGGACATCGCACCCCATGTCGGCAGTTTCATCGCCCGGCTTTTCGGTGTGGAAGGGGAGTACGCCGCCATGAAGCTCCGGGCAATCGCCGATGCAGTCATATTCAGCGTGAAGAGGGACTTCTTCATCCGGCGTGTCCTGAAGAAGTACGGTGCACCCGGCCTGGTTGCGGACGATCTCACACTCCTCGAGCGTGAGACGCGGAAGATCATGGACGCGCTTCCGGGGATACCCCGGACCGGGGATGAGCTGGAGATCGCCTCCGCCGTTCATCTCCTCCTCGGTCACGAGCGGTTTGTCAAATCCGACCTTCCCGCCGGAACGCGGGAATTTCTTTCCGGCATCGCGCGCGCGCTCGGCGTCACCTCCGGGAGTACAGATGAGGATCTGAAGTCTTTCCTCGCCGGTCTTCTTGCGTCGTTCGAAAAACTCCTCGCGCTCCTCTATTACAGGGACCCTCGCAGGACGGGCGGGTGGGCACTCTTCCGGGTTCCCGGCCCATTCGATTTTCAGCATCTTGTGGACTCGGAACTCTCCGGAGCCCCGCTTCCCGGGGCACACAGCGGGATCCCGTCACACCTCAGGCGACGGGACGGGTTCGACCTTACCGACAATCGCTTTGGCCTGCGGGAGGTGGAGAGCGAGATCGACTATTGCATTTTCTGCCACGCGCGGGACAAAGACTCCTGCTCCAAAGGGTTTCCTGCCGACGGCGGATACCGGAAAAATCCGCTTGGGTATGAACTCAAGGGATGTCCGCTCGACCAGAAAATCTCCGAGTCCCACTTTTTGATGAACGGGGGGGACGCACTCGGTGCTCTTGCCGTCATCATGCTGGACAACCCGATGGTCCCCGGAACAGGACACCGGATATGCAACGATTGCATGAAGGCCTGCATCTATCAGAAACAGGATCCCGTCGACATCCCGCAGGTCGAGACCCGCATACTCACGGAGGTGCTGGACCTCCCGTACGGGTTCGAAATCTATTCACTCCTGACCCGCTGGAACCCGCTCAACATATCGCGTCCCCATGCGCTCCCGTACAACGGGATGAACATTCTCATCGTCGGTCTCGGTCCGGCCGGCTACACGCTTGCCCACTACTTTTTGAATGAAGGGTTCGGCGTCGTTGCAATCGACGGCCTGAAGATTGAGCCTCTCCCCGCAGAGCTCGCCGGTGACGGGACCGGTTCGTTCACCCCCGTAGAGGATTTCGCCGCAGTCAGAACCTCTCTGAGCAAGCGTGTGCTTGCGGGGTTCGGCGGAGTCTCGGAATACGGCATCACCGTCAGGTGGGACAAGAACTTTCTGACAGTGCTCCACCTTAATCTGATGCGCAGGCGTCATTTCAGGGTCTACGACGGGGTCCGGTTCGGAGGCACGATATCTCTGGATGACGCATGGGCATACGGCTTCGCGCACGTCTGCTTTGCCACCGGGGCGGGGAAGCCGACGTTCATTTCCGTGAAAAACAACCTGCTCCGGGGGGTCAGGAAGGCGAGCGATTTCCTGATGGCGCTCCAGCTGACCGGGGCCGGGAAGAGAGACTCGATGGCAAACCTCCAGATCCGTCTTCCCGCGGTCGTGATCGGTGGCGGACTGACGGCGATCGACACTGCCACGGAGCTCATGAGCTACTACCCGGTCCAGGTGTCGAAAATCAGGCGCAGGTACGACCTCCTCGCCGCACGGTATGGAAAGGCACCCGTCGACGCCATGTTTGACGCGGAGGAGAAACTGGTCCTCGGCGAATTCCTTCTGCACGCGCTGGCCCTGGATGCAGAGCGGGAGCGCGCGGCGGATGCCGGGGAGAAGCCGGACTTCATACCGCTCCTCAGATCATGGGGAGGAGCCCGAATTTACTACAGGAAATCGATGCTCGATTCACCCGCCTACAGGCTCAACCATGAAGAGATCATCAAGGGGCTTGAAGAAGGGATATCGTTCATCGAGTGCATGAATCCCGTCGAAGTCGTACCCGACGAGCACGGTGCAATTAACGAAATCATATTCGAGCGGATGAGCAGATCGGGCGGGAAGTGGCGGCCGTCGGGTGAGATCTTCCGTGTCCCCGCGCGTTCGCTCATGGTGGCCGCGGGCACAGTCCCGAACGTCATGTACGAGCGGGAGCATCCCGGGACATTCAGCCTGGACGGCGACGACGAATTCTTCAGCACATACTCGATTGACGACGATATGAGCGGACGGCGCCTCGTCCCGGTCGCCACGGGAGAAGAGGGGTTCTTCACCTCCTATGCGCACAACGGCAGGTTTGTGACGTACTACGGGGACAACCACCCCTCCTTCGCGGGGAATGTCGTCAGAGCCATGGCCTCAGCGAAGCAGGGGTACAGGGCGGTCCTCCACCTGCTGGAGGAGGATCTCCGCGCCGCCCGCATGGTCGGGACGGACGATCGCCCGTGGCGGGACCTCATCGGCCGTCTCGACGACGATCTCCGTCCCCGCGTCGTCGCCGTCCACCGCCTCACGCCGACGATCACAGAAGTCGTTGTCAGAGCCCCTCAAGCGGCCGGAAATTTCCGCCCCGGTCAGTTCTACCGGCTTCAAAACTACGAGGTGGATTCCCTCCACGTCGAAGAAACGCTGATCATGATGGAAGGGATCGCTCTCACCGGGGCGTGGGTGGACAGGGAAGAAGGGACGGTCGGCCTGGTCGCCCTGGAGGTCGGCGCCAGCTCCCGAATGTGCGCGCTCCTCGAGCCGGGCCAGCGCGTGGTGTTGATGGGTCCCACCGGCACTCCCACGGAGATAACGGAAAACGGGACCGTCCTCCTCCTGGGGGGGGGACTCGGGAACGCGGTCCTTTTCTCCATCGCAAAGGCCTTCAAAGAGAATAACAACAGAGTCATCTACTTCGCCGGCTACAAGAAGAAAGAGGACTTCTTCAAGCGGGAGGAGATCGAGGCGAGCACCGATATCGTCGTCTACAGCGTTGATGCCGGAGAACCGATAGAGACCCGTCGTCCGCAGGACAGGTCCTGTGTGGGGACGATCATACAGGCGATGCTCCGCTATGCAAAAGGGGAGCTCGGTCCCGCGCCCCTCCCCCTGCGCGACGCATCGAGAATCATCGCAATCGGATCGGACCGGATGATGTCTGCTGTCGCCCGGGCCCGCCATGATCTGCTCCACCCCTACCTGAACGAAAACCATGTGGCAATCGCCTCCATCAATTCCCCCATGCAGTGCATGATGAAAGCGGTCTGCGCCCAGTGTCTCCAGCGACACGTCGATCCGGTGACGGGGAAAGAAGAGTTCGTCTTCACATGCGTCAACCAGGATCAGCTTATGGACGAAGTCGATTTCGGGAACCTGAGCCGCCGCCTGAGAGCCAACAGCGTCATGGAAAAGATTACAAACAGGTGGCTGGATTACATTCTGGAAACACATCCCATCCCCCGCATTTGAACGGCAATGTCCATCCCGTGGGCATTCCAGGACCCCGGAGGGGGCTTCACTGGAACTTTATCCCTGCCCGAAGCCTTTACTGTGTGACGGACTCTCTGCCCGGTCCGCAGGTATTCCTGCGCCACGTCCGATAATTCCAGATCCATCACCAGTACAAGGTACGGAGGAGTTATGAAGAGAAAGCTTCTGTTTCGTGCGGGGGTTATACTCATGGCTCTCCTGCCATGCGGGGCGTCAGCCCAGATACATTTCACGGCAAGTCTGGACGGCGCGCAGGAAGGGACCGTCGTCACCAACGCCACCGGTACCGGCTCATTCGACCTGAGCGAAGATTTTTCCCAGCTTCACTGGGTCATCAGCTACCAGGGACTCAGCGGACCCCTGAGCATCGGCGCGCATTTTCACACCGGCCTCCCCGGCGTCGCCGGTCCGGTCGTAAAGACTATCGCGTCGGGNNCTCCATTTTGAGGCGAGCTTCAGCGGCGCCCAGGAGACACCTCCGAACACATTCAAAGGCGGCGGGACCGCTGTCGTGGTGCTGGATAAGGGGAGGCGGCAAATCGACTACTGGATCACATACCGCGGGCTGAGCGACTCTGCAACCGGGGGCCACTTCCATACCGGAGCTGCGGGGGTCGGTGGGTCCGTCGTCAAGAGTCTGTTTTCGGGGAAGGCTCCGAATTCAACAACGATGAACGGAAGCTGGAAATTCACAGACGGTGTACAGCCGCTGACAAACGCACTTATTGATTCACTGGTATCCGGCAACATGTATCTGAATTTCCACACGGCCAACAACCCGGGAGGGGAGATTCGCGGGCAACTAATCCTCAAGGGGGGGACCGGGTTCGTCGCATCAATGGACGGTGCCCACGAGGTTCCGGCGAAGGCGTTCCCCGGTACGGGGACCGGCTCATTCATACTGAATGCCGCCCGGAGCCAGGTCTCTTACAATATCACCTACATCGGGCTCTCGACGAACATCACGGGAGGCCATATCCATGTCGGGGCCCCCGGAGTAAACGGCGGGGTCGTCAAGCCGCTCGGGGCTGTCGGGGACTCCTCCGAATTCACGGATGTCGGCACGTGGAAAACGACAGATGCGTCGAGCGCGCTCACAACCGCGATTATCGACTCAATGCTGATCGGCAGCACCTATACGAATTGGCACACGACAAACAACCCCGGCGGGGAAATCCGCGGCGCGCTGAACATGACAACGGGTGTAGGCTTCACAGCCCGGATTGACGCGGGCCAGGAAACTCCTCCGGACTCTTCACACGCTGTCGGGACGGGATCATTCGGCATAACTCCGGGGCGGGACACGATCAATTACAGCATCACATACTACGGGTTGTCGGGAAACACCACTGCCGGACATTTCCATATCGCCCCCGCGGGCGCCGCCGGAGGCGTCGTGAAGTCGATCACCGGCGCGGCCGGCCCTGCGATGACGTATACCGGAAACTGGACGACCACGGACGCCTCACAGGCGTTCACGCAGGCATATGCGGAATCTCTCTTTGTCGGGAAAATGTACGTGAATTTCCACTCGTCGCTCTTCGCCGGGGGGGAGATACGCGGACAGCTCCTGTACGGGAGCGACGTCGTCTCTTCCGTCGGGCCGGTCGCCGGCGCACTTCCCGGTCAGTTCCATCTTGACCAGAATTACCCGAACCCGTTCAACCCCGCGACCGTGATCGGATTCCAGATTTCAAAGTCCTCACAGGTAACGCTCATCGTGTACAACATACTGGGGGAACGGATCGCCACACTCGTCGACGGGGTGAAAGCGCCGGGAGCGTACCAGGTGAGTTTCGACGCATCCCGGTTCTCGAGCGGCGTCTATTTCTACCGCCTCCTGGCCGACGGTGCACTCCTTCAGACGCGCAAGATGATGCTTCTGAAGTGAATTCATGCTTAATTGAAATCCGGATCCCCCCGTCGTACTGTAAGGCGGAGGGATCCGGATGTAACAACCACTGTGCGAGGCTCAGATTTTGTCCCGGCGAAATGCTCTTGTTCTGGTCCTGGCGACCGGGCTCATGTTTCCGTACGTGGGATGCAACGACATGGGTGTGACACCGCCTCCCGCCGTGGTTCACGTCGATACCGTCTCCACAGTTTCATTCCAGAACAACGTGATTCCGATATTTGAGCGGTTCGGCTGCTACGATTGCCACGGGGGGACCAATGGACTTTACGTGCAAACGGTGGCCGACCTCCTGAAAGGGGGAGTCAACGGTCCCGCCGTCGTCCCCGGGGATGCAAACTCAAGCCTCATCATGAAGAAGATGTCTCCCGTCCCGCCGTTCGGAGACCGGATGCCCCAGGGGGGACCTTATCTCTCCGACAGCATCAGGGCCGTGATCGCATCCTGGATCACACAGGGGGCGAAAGACAACTGAGTGTTTGCGGGATATAGTCCGGCTACTTTTTGCCGGCACCGTAATACTTCTCGGCATATTCCACGACCATCCGGTCTGTGTTATACACAGGAATCAGCGTGGTCATGGCATGCCGGATCTTTTTCAGCCAGCGGTGGGGGATGCCGTCCTTCCCCCGGTCGTAGAATAGCGGAACAATCTCCTGTTCCATGACCGCCCGGAGCGACGCGCCGTCGATGTCGTCCTGCATCTGGTCGTTGCTCGCGGTGGTGTCCTCGCCGATCTTCCAGCCGTTGTGTCCGTCGTAGGCTTCGCGCCACCACCCGTCCATCGTGCTCAGGTGCAACCCGCCGTGTATCGCGATCTTCATGCCGCTCGTACCGCTCGCCTCCATCGGGCGCCTCGGCGTGTTGAGCCAGACGTCGGCGCCGGCCACGAGGTGCCGTGCGACATTGATATCGTAATCTTCGATGAACACCACTTTGCCGAAAAGGTCTCCGCGCCTGGAAATGTTGACGATCTCCCGGATGAAGTTCTTCCCTGCGTCATCGCGCGGGTGGGCCTTCCCGGCGAACACGAGCTGAATCGGCGTCTCTTTGGAGTTGAGCGTGCGCAATGCCCACTCGAAGTCACGGAANNAACAGCGGGGCGCGTTTGTACGTCGCAAACCTCCGTGCAAAACCGATCGTCAGAGCGTCGGGAGAGAGGAGGTGATCGAATATTCCCATGTCGGTGTTGCCGTACCGGAGGCTCTGTTCGCTCAGCCGCTTCCTTGCAAATTCAATCAGCTCGCGGCGGAGAGCCATCCGCAGCGCCCAGAGCTCCTCGTCCGTGACTTTCCGGGGCGAGAGCGCTTCCTGCCAGAAACGGTGGTCCCTGAGCCGCTCATGCCATCGCGGGCCGAGCCGCGTCGTCCAGAACTGGTTGGCTGTGGGGAGCGCCCACCCCGAGGTGTGAACACCGTTTGTCACGTGCCCTATCGGGACTTTGTTGACGGGTGTCCCGGGGTAGAGCGACTGCCACATCTGCTGGCTGACACGGCCATGAAGCTCGCTGACGCCGTTGGCCGAACGGCAGAACCTGAGGGCAAGGACCGTCATTGTGAACGGTTCGCCGTCGTTGTCCGGGCGTTCGCGGCCGAGCTGCATGAGCTGATTGACCGTCAGTCCCGCGGAGGTCATGAACGCCTGGAACGACGCGTTCATCAGTCCGAAATCAAACCTGTCATGCCCCGCCGGCACGGGTGTATGTGTCGTGAAGACACATTGTCCCCGCACGAATTCCCGGGCCTCTTCGACGGCCTTCCCTGAGGCGAGCTGTTCCCGCAAAAGCTCGAGGGTCAGGAAAGCGGAATGCCCCTCGTTCATGTGAAACGTTGCGGGCTTCAGTCCGATCGCGCGAAGCATGCGCACCCCCCCGATCCCCAAAACGATCTCCTGCGCGATGCGGGTCGAGTTGTCGCCCCCGTAAACGTGCGCCGTCAGCTCGCGGTATTTCTGGTCGTTCTCCGGCAGGTCGGTGTCCAGAAGATAGAGTTTGATCCGCCCCACCTGTATCGCCCATGCCTGCAGGCGCACCGGATCATTGCCGATCTCCACCGTGCAGGAGATCGGCTTCCCCTTACTGTCGGTCACCGGCGTAATCGGGAGCCGCGCGGGGTCATAGCTCGGGTACCGTTCCTGCTGCCAGCCGTCCCCTGAGAGCACCTGCTGAAAATAGCCCTGCCGGTAGAAGAGCGTGATCCCCGCCAGGGGGAGTCCCAGGTCGCTGGCGGATTTGGCATGGTCGCCGGCGAGTATGCCGAGGCCTCCGGAGTAGATCCTGAGGCTTTCATGCAGCCCGAACTCGGCACTGAAGTAGGCAATGGACTTCCCCGTGAGGGCGCGGCCGTTCTTCGCAGTCCATGTCCTCTTTTCGGTCATATACGCATGCAGGTCCCCGCAGGCTTTCCGCACCTGCGCGTGGAACGCCGGGTTCTGGAGCCTCACCCGGAGCTCGTGCTCGCTCACCCAGTGGAGGATTTCCACGGGGTTGTGGTTGCTTATTTCCCACACATAGGGAGAGAGCTGCCTGAAGACGTCCCGTGCCGAGGAATTCCATGACCACCAGAGGTTATACGCGAGAGTCCGGAGATCCTTTATCGCCGCCGTGACTGCTTTTTCTGAAACTTTTGTCGTTGCCACTGTGGATGTCATGCCCAGGGATGTGGAACAATGTACACCGGACTCCCCCTCATGCGCCGGGGGACTCCTCGGCGATGTCTGCTTTTCTTCTCGACATCCGGTTGCGGGTGTTCGCGTCGAGCGTCTTCTTGCGTACCCGGATGCTTTCCGGCGTGACCTCCACGAGCTCGTCGTCCCCGATCCACTCGATCGCCTGCTCAAGCGTCATGATGTGGGGAGGCTCCAGCCGGACCGCCTCGTCCGAGCCCGATGCACGCATGTTTGAAAGCTGTTTCGTGCGGCAGACATTCACGGTCATGTCCTGTTCGCGCGAATTCTCGCCGACGACCATCCCCGAATACACCTTCGTTCCGGGGTTGATGAAGAACACCGAACGGTCCTGCAGCTTCCACATCCCGTACGCGACCGCCTCCCCCGCCTCCATTGTCACGAGCGCCCCCTTCGTCCGGTGCGCCATCTCCCCCTTGTACGGCTCGTACCCGTGGAAATTGTGGTGGAGAATCCCTGTCCCCTTGGTCTGCGTCATGAATTCGCCGCGGAACCCGATCAGGCCGCGCGCCGGGACGATGAACTCGAGCCGCGTGTTCCCGCTGCTGGCAACCATATTCCTCATCTCCCCCTTGCGGCGGCCGAGGTTCTCGATCACGACACCGACAAATTCGTCCGGGACGTCGATGATCACATGTTCCATCGGCTCCGACAGGACATCGGCGATCCGCCTGTAGATCACCTCCGGCCGGGAAACCTGGAGCTCAAATCCTTCGCGGCGCATGGTCTCGATCAGAATCGCCAGATGAAGCTCGCCGCGACCGCTCACTTTGAACGTGTCGGGCGAATCGGTCAGCTCGATCCTGAGGCTCACGTTGGAACGGAGTTCTCTCGTAAGACGCTCGTGCAGGTGCCGGGTGGTGACGTACCTCCCCTCGAGCCCTGCGAACGGCGAGTTGTTGACGAGGAAGTTCATCGAGAGGGTCGGTTCCTCGATCGCCACAAAGGGGAGCGGCGTGGGATCGGCCTCATCGGCGATCGTTTCTCCGATATCCACGTCCTCCATCCCGGCGATCGCTATGATGTCGCCCGCGCCCGAGGAGGTCACTTCGAGCCTCTTGAGCCCGTCAAACGTGTAGATCTTGGTGACGCGCGCATCGTCGACGACGCCGTCCCTGTGTATGATCTTCATGGGGCCGCCGAGGCGTATCGTCCCCCTGTGTATCCGGCCTATGCCGAGCCTTCCCAGGTAATCGTTGTAGTCGATTGTGGTGACGAGCATCTGGAAAGGGGACGTCACATCCCCCGGGGGAGGCGGGACATGGTTGATGATGGCGTCGAAAAGGGGGGTCAGGTCGTTGCTCTGCTGGTCCAGCTCGTTGCGGGCGATCCCCTGTTTGGCGATGCAGTAGATTGTGGGGAAATCGAGCTGCGCGTCGGTTGCCCCGAGTGAGAGGAAGAGCTCGAAGACAAGGTCGAGGACTTCGTGGGGACGGGCGTCCTTCCTGTCGATCTTGTTGATGACGACGATCGGCTTGAGATGGAGGTCGAGGGATTTCTTCAGGACGAACTTGGTTCCGGGGAGGGGGCCCTCGGCGGCATCGACGAGAAGCAGGACGCCGTCGACCATCGTCAGGGTCCGCTCGACCTCTCCGCCGAAATCGGCGTGACCCGGGGTATCGACGATATTGATCTTCACGCCGTTGTAGTGGATGGCCGTGTTCTTGGCCAGTATCGTGATGCCCCGCTCTTTTTCGAGGTCGTTCGAATCCATCACGCGCGTGACAAGCTGCTGGTTCAGCCTGAATGTCCCCGTCTGCCGGAGCATATGGTCAACGAGCGTCGTCTTGCCGTGATCGACGTGCGCGATGATTGCGATGTTACGTATGTCCTGTCTGTGCATGAGTTCCATCGACACCATCCATCCTGCGAAAAAAAAGGCCTCGGGCGGGTGGCAATTGCCGGAGGTCGTAACTTTGATGCATCTGCGTCCCCTCGGCTGGAGCGAGGGCGACAAAGAATAAGGAAAAATCTGAACAATTCCAAAAAACCCCGGACGTCCCGAATCCGGGCTGTTTCGCCCCCGGCCGCCCGTGAACGAGCCCGGGGCGGAACGCGGCGGGTCACAGGAAGCTCGACACGCCCAGCGTGAAATAGAAACCGCGGGGTGCGGAAAGCCGCCACGTAAAATCCGCCCGGAACAGATCGAATATCCTGCTGACGCTGAATCCTGTCTCCGAATAGGTCCCTTTCTGTGCGGGCGCTGAAGTGGTATTCCCTGTCCATGCGCGTGCGGCCCCGCCGTAGACTATAAGCTCGAGATTGCTCCGGTAGAGAAACGGGATCCCGAGCGCCAGCAGCGGCAGACTCCGGAAGTTGTGCTCGACGACGAGAGCGGCGTATCCGGTTCCGGTGAACTCCCTCGGGCGTGCCCCGCGCATGACGCCGAAAGGCGCGAAGCCGTCCAGAGCGCTCTCGACGGAAAACAGGCGCTGCGGAGGGAGGCTTCCGGTTGCGCTGCCGGCGGAGGCCCGGATCCGGAATCCCGGCTTCAGGAGGTAGCTCTGGCCGAACGTCGGGATGCTGAGCGAAAGGACCCCTTCCAGCCGTGTGAAGTCGAAATCCCCCCCGGTAAAGACCGGAGAAGAATGCTCGAGTGCGACATCCAGTCCGTTCTGAAATATAAAATCGAAAGGGATCGGCTCGCTTCCAAGACGGAAGTCGACACGCAGAGCGCTGAGCCTCCCCGGCATGGCGGAAGGATTCGCCCGGTAGGAACGCGATGGGTAGAACAGGCTGAAGTTCGTCCGGTTGGAGAGGGGGGCCTCATCTTCGAGGGTATACGTGAGCCTGGAATGGAAAATGCCGGAGGGACGGAACAGGAGGAATATCCTCCCCCCTTCGGCCCCGAAATAATCACGATAGTCTTCCTTGTCGAACAATGACGAGAGTGAAATCGTGAACGGGTCGAAATACCCGCGGTCCGGTGCGTGGTCGACAATACGATAGACCGCCCCGCCGATACCGAGCACCCTGTGCGGGCCCGGGTACACCGTGGCGCCCAGGTTGTACGTACCGTGCCTGTCGGAAAAACCGTACGCGAGCCCCGCGCTCAGCGAGAGGTTATCGGTCACCGAGTCAAACTTCGCGCTGACCCCTGCATGGAACCCCTCGACCCGGTTGAACGACAGATCGGCGTAGGAGAGAGCCGTCCCCGCCGCCCCTGTCCCGCCTCCGAGCGTCATGGCAGCCCCCCCCGGGCGGAACTGTACATCCAGTCCCTGTGTGGAATCGAGCGTCCGGTACGCCTGCTGTTCGAGCGAGTCGAGAGGGAGCATGGTATTGGCCGCCCAGTAGGAGGAATCCAGCCGGTTGGCACTCGAATCGACGACGAGCCTGGGTCTCTTGAATATCGAATCGGGGATCGCGGTGTTGATCGAGTAATCGGAGATGACGGACGTCTGTGTCAGCATGATGCGCGGGATCGAGAACCCGAGCACGCTGACGGTGAACGCGGCCCTGATCCTGATGTCGGCCGGCATCCAGTAGGACGATTCGTACAGACCGAATTCCTGCCTGTAGCGAAGGGACACCTCCTTTGTGAATGGAATTTGGAAAGCGGCGTTGGGTTCCACATCCACCCCGACGAGCGCATACGACCCCCCCGCGATATTCACCGTCCCCTCGAACAGCGGGACGGTCAGTGTTCGCGGAATCATCCGGATATCGTACACGTCGTTTCCCCCCGCGGTCCGCGTGCGGAGGAGCCTGTAGTCGTAGTACTCAAGCGCATCGAGCGCTGTCGGACCGACAAACGTGTATCCCACGAAGCTGATTCTGTCCTCCGCGAAATTGAGTATGCGCCCCACGGACGCAAAGTTGAACGACGGCTGAACGTTTGCGGTCTGCCGGCGTTGTGTGACGATCTCGCGCAGCGTGTCCCCTTTCTGCCAGTAGCCTTTCGTATACGATTCATTGATGGCNNTGGCGATCGCCCTGCGGATGATCCCGATTGCGGGGTCCTCCGACGTGACAACGATCTCGGGGAGGACGATATCCGACGGGCGCATGCGCTCATCGTACCGCATGTCGTCGCCGAGCCGGAGCGACACCGTGTCGGGCGCGTAGCCCAGCATCGTGAAGAGGATTCTGTGCTCCCCGGGTGCGAGCGAAATCGAGTACTCCCCCGCGGCATTCGTGATTGTCCCCCGCGAGGTGCCGATCACCCGTATGTTTGCGGCGGCGAGCGTTTCGCCTGTCGAGGCGTCGCGGACGGTCCCCGTCAGCGACGCCGTTGCAGGGAAGGCGGTTGCAGGTACGGAGAGAGCGACGAGAGAGAGGAGGAGCAGGCGCATGCAGTGAGGTGCGGGGTCAGTGAAACCCGCGTGGCATGTGATACCGGAGAGCCGCGGGTGGAAGTTCCTGCATAAAATACAAAAGGGCACCCTGCATAGCAAGGCGCCCTCTGCGCACTCCCCCCGGGACTTCAGATGAGGAATTTGCCGTGGCGTAATTTCGCGAAGAACCCTCCCGGCTCCTTCTGCTCATCCTGCTCATGGGAGGCCGTCGGGGGATCCTCAAAATCTTTCGGCGGCACGGGCTCGAGCATCTCTTCGAGTATCCTGGGAAGTCGGGAGGCTTCACGCCACATAGTCCGCTCCCGTTCCGACCGCTCGGTTTCTTTCAGGCGCTTCAGCTCTTCGACTCTCTGGGAATCCTGATCGCTCAGGTTCGAGCTGTCAGTCCTCCGTGCTGAAGGGGGGAGAGACGACAGTCCGGTCAATTTCAGGCCCTCCGCTCTTCCTTCCTTCTGTCTCCTCATCATCTCGATTGCAGGGAGGAGCGACTTTTCCGTTTCCATGAGTGTGGGACTCACAGGGTCCAGAAAGAACGCGTTCATCAGCGAATCGAACGCGGTCTCATACGCACCCTGGCGCATCAGCTCGCTCGCTTTCAAGGTGAGCCTCCTGATCTGCGTGTCGATCCCCTCCGGCGGCCGGACTGGTTCATTCGAGGGCCTGATACCGTCTTCGAATTCGTTCCCAACCGTGAGCCCGAGGAACCTCCCGCCATTCGAGGATTCCGAAGCGATGCGATGGATGCGCTCGACGATCGCGGTTATGTAAATGTTATCCGGTTCCATTCGCTGTGCCATGCTCAGTTTCTGCATGGCAAGATCGAATTCACGAGCCTCGATGTGCTTTTCAGCGATGCGAATTGTCTCGCGGGTTGCTGCAGACTGCTGTTGGTCAGCTCTCATCGGAGGATCTCCTGGGGACGATGCCGTTAGCTCGTCTCGCATCAAAAATCTACCATTATTTGAGAGAAATGTCAATAGTTCGCAAATAACAAGCGATATTATTTTTTTTGCTAATCGCGGCATTCAACGCTCGTGCCATGGCTTAAGGGGTAATCACTTAAAGAATAAGATGAGATCTGAAACCGGAATGATCTGGGAGTTTAAGTACTCCTTCATTATACTTGAGCATGCCCGATCAAGAAAAGAAAATTCTTGTGATAGGAGCGGGGGCGGCAGGGCTCATTGCGGCCTGGAAGGCTGCGTCCCTTGGAGCCGCGGTGCTCCTGTTGGAACGGAACAGCAAACCTGCGATCAAGATCCTGATCTCCGGAGGGGGAAAATGCAACGTCACGCACGACGGACCGATGGATGAAATGGGGAAAGCGTTCCTGAAGCGTGAGGAACGTTTCCTGAAACATGCCTTTCATTCATTTACGAATCACGATATCAGGAGCATGCTCTCGGAAAGCGGAGTGCCGACATTTGTCCGGCCTGACGGGAGAGTCTTTCCCGTGAGCCTCAAGGCGGGGGATGTGGTGGGAGCGCTTGTCGACAGCCTCCGGAAGAACGGAGGAGAAATCCGCCTGAATACCCGTGTTACCGGGATTCTCGTTTCTGGCGGGAGAGCCGGCGGTGTCACAGTGGAGGGGGGGGAGATCGCCTCAGGCCATATCATACTCACCACAGGGGGAGCGTCGTACAGAAAAACCGGTACAACAGGTGACGGGATTTCCTGGGGAGCCGGGCTCTCCCTCACAATCGTTCCGGTTCGCCCGGCCCTCGCTCCCATCCGGGTCGATCCACCGCTCCCGGCAGATTGGCGTGGCATCGCGATACGTGGAGGTCGGCTCTCGCTTTATTCCGGACACAGGCGCGTCGACTCGTGTCCCGGGGATATTCTTTTCACACACGAGGGGATCTCCGGTCCGGCGGCTCTCGGCCTGAGCCGCAGCGCCGCAGTTGCACTGGAAAAGGGGGAGGTGGCGCTCCGTCTTGATTTCTTCCCCGGGGTGGAGTTTACGGATCTTGATGCGGAGTTGAACCGGCTCATCGCGGCCGGCCGGGGGAAGCAGATCGGCTCGATAGTATGCGGGATGCTCCCCGACAGGATCGTGCCGTATCTCCTCGGAAAGATTCAGGTCCCCCTGATCACACGGGGATACGTCCTGACCCGTGAGGCACGGAGGCGGATCGTCGGTCTTCTGAAATCGTGGGAGATAGGCGGGGTTGGCGGGATCGACATCGACCGGGGGGAAGTGACGGCCGGGGGGATTTCACTCGACGAGATCGTCCCTCAGACAATGGAATCGAGGAACGTCAGGGGACTCTATGCCGCGGGTGAAGTCCTCGACATCGCGGGCCCGATCGGCGGCTATAACCTGCAGGCCGCTTTTTCCACCGGGTACGTCGCCGGTACCTCCGCTGCGCGGAATTGGCTGGAATCATACGGGAGCAATCCGCCCGTCCGGAATCAACGCTGACCGGATTCACACATCATCAATCGGGGGAGGAGGAAATGCTGAAAGGAAAAATCGCGATCATCACAGGCGCCTCGTCGGGGATCGGGGCGGCCCTTGCCCTGCAGATCTCACGCGAGGGGGCCTCCGTCATCCTTGCGGCCCGCCGCAGAGAAAAGCTCGAACAACTGGCCGCAGAGATCACGCGCGCCGGGCAGGTCGCGCTCCCGATCACCGCCGACGTGACAAAGCGCGCTGACGCGGAAATGCTGGTCCGGACGGCGGTCGAGCGGTTCGGACGCGTCGATATTCTGGTTAACAATGCGGGAAGGGGGCACTTCGCCAGCGTCGAGGACACGACCGACGAGATGATACGGAGCATGTTCGAGCTCAACGTGTATCCCCTCTGGTACACGACGCGCCCCGCTCTCACACAGATGAAAAAGCAGGGGAGCGGCCACATCATCAATATCGCCAGCATGGCAGGAAAGATCGGGTACCCCTACAACAGTGCGTACGTTGCGGCAAAGCATGCCTGCGTCGGGTTCACACATGCGCTCAGGATGGAGCTCATGGAAACAGGCATCCATGCGACGGTCGTCTGTCCGGCGGGAGTCCTCACCGGGTGGGCCGGCGAGACGGAGGGGGGGTCGATGCTTGAGTTCTTCTCGGCCTCGGGACCGGCCATCAAACGGCTCGCCTCCGAGCGTGGGATCTCGCTCCCGGCGATCGAGGGAGTGCTCCCCGCGGAGGACGTAGCCGCTCAAATCGTAAAGTGCATCTACAACCCGGTGGCGGAGCTCTTCACGCATAAGGGATCCGCGGAATTCCTCCGGCTCATTGCAGAGAACCGTGAAGAAGCGGAAAAGCACCAGATACCTGTCGTCCTGGGGGAAAGAGCGGTGTATGAACGTCTCAAAGCGTGAGGTCCGCCGTCGCCGGAAATTTCGGACCCCTCCGGTTGCCCGTCGCCTGCTCGTAGGCGTACGCCAGCCGGATGAGCGTTGGTTCGCTCCATGCGCGGCCGAAAAATGAGACGCCGACCGGCAGGCCGAAAACAAATCCCGCCGGGACCGTCACGCTGGGATACCCGGCCACTGCGGCGGCACTCGAGCTCCCCCCGATGTAGTGGTCTCCGTCGATGAGGTCGGTCACCCACGCGGGGCCGTCTGTCGGGGCCACGAGCGCGTCGAGG
>PMND01000152.1 GCA_003161955.1 Ignavibacteriota bacterium
TCGGCGGGATGGTTCTGCACAATCTTCTCGACTTCGTCAGGAAATCGAGGCGGCAGTTGATGTACAGAAGGGGATTGATCGAGCGGCACCATGTCGGCCACAGTCTCTACCTGCGCATGTCCCTCGGCGAAAGGGTCCAGCACGGAACGCTCGCTCTCAGCTTCATCACGCTCGTCGTGACGGGGTTTGCGCTCAAATTCCCCGATGCGTGGTGGGTCGCTCCCATCGGCGAGATCAGCCCGCTCATGTTCGCCGCACGGGGAATACTCCACCGGATCGCCGCAGTGTTTCTCGTTTCGGCCGGACTCTATCATTGCTACTATGTCCTGTTCGTCCCCCGCGGGAAGCAGCTCCTGCGCGACCTTCTGCCCGTCCCGGGTGATATCCGGGATGCCCTCGCTGTCATGAAGTACAACCTTGGTTTCACGTCGAAAAAGCCCGCATTCGGGCGGTTCAGCTACATCGAGAAGAGCGAATACTGGGCCCTGGTCTGGGGGACGGTCGTCATGGCGGTCACGGGGACCATCCTCTGGTTCGACAACACGTTCCTGGGACTCCTGACGAAGCTCTGGTGGGACGTCGCCCGGACCGTCCACTATTATGAAGCATGGCTGGCAACACTGGCGATCATCGTATGGCACTTCTATTTCGTGATATTCAACCCCGACAGCTATCCGATCAACCTCGCCTTCTGGAAAGGAACGCTGACGGAAGAAGAGATGGGCGAAGAGCACCCTCTCGAGCTCCGGGAGATTCAACGGAAGCGCGCGCAGGACGAAACGCGCGAATCGGAGTGAACGCCGGATGACAGGACAATGCGACTGACGCCTTCCATAGCACAGCGTTGCCTCCTCATGGCATGCGTGTGTCTGTCCGGGCTCCTCCGCGGTGCGGTGGCCCAGGAGAACCCGGATTGTCTCGCCTGCCACGGCGACAGATCGCTCGCGACGAAACGGGGGGGGAAGACCGTCCCGCTGTTCGTCGATGAGAAGAAATTCGCAGCTTCCATCCATGCATCGCTCCCCTGCGTCGGCTGCCATGCCGACCTTCAGGGGAAAGAGCTTCCCCACGGCTCGCCGCTGGCAAAGGTGGACTGCGGGTCCTGCCACGCGCAGCAGCAGAAGGAGCACGCCGAATCCCTGCACGGCCGGGCGATTGCGCGGGGAGACGAGCTGGCCCCCCGGTGTCCCGATTGTCACGGGAATCATGACATTCTCGCGGTAAAGAACCCCCGGTCGGCTGTCGCGCCCCAGCGCATCCCCTGGGTCTGCGGGAAGTGCCATCAGGAGGGAACACCGGTCCAGCGCCAGCGCGTCATCCACGAGGACCACATCCTCACGAACTACTCCGAGAGCATTCACGGGGAAGCGCTCCTGAAAAAAGGGCTCACGGTCGCGGCGACCTGCGTCTCCTGCCACACCGCGCACACGATCCTGCGGCACACCGATCCGCGTTCGTCGATCAACCGGAAGAATATCGCGGCGACATGCACGAAGTGCCATTCGCAGATCGAGGCGGTCCACCGGAAGATCATCCGGGGGGAGCTCTGGGAGAAAGAAGCGAACACCCTCCCGGCGTGCGTCGATTGCCACCAGCCGCACAAAGCCCGCCGGGTGTTCTACGACCAGGGGATGGCCGATGCGGACTGCATGAAGTGTCACGGGGACCCCGGTGTCCGCGCCTCGAAGGGTGGGCGCACCCTCTTCGTGAATCTGGAAGAGCTCAGGGGCTCCCGGCATCTGAAGACCGCATGCAGCCAGTGCCATTCGGAGGTCAACGCGTCCCGCGTGAGACCGTGCGAGACGATCACGAAGAAAGTGGATTGCTCCTCATGCCATGCCGACGTCGGCACGCTGTACCAGAAGAGCACGCACGGGATGCTTGTCGCGAAGAATGATCCGAACGCGCCGGTGTGCANNCCACATTCCCGACGAACATTCCGACCCTCTGCGCGCGCTGCCACCGGGAGGGGAAGAAGGCCGCGGTCCGCTACACGGGTACCGAGCACGACATCATCGAGCGCTATCAGGAGAGCATCCACGGGAAGGGACTGCTGAAAAGCGGGCTGACCGTCACCGCGACGTGCACGGACTGTCACACGGCGCACAGCGTCCTGCCGGTCAGCTCATCCGAATCGAGCGTCAACCCGAAGAACGTCCCCGCGACCTGCGGCCGCTGCCATCACGGGATCGAAGAGATGTTCAATGCAAGCGTGCATGTGACGCAGATAGGGAAGACGGAGAAGCGTCTCCCGGTGTGCAACGACTGCCATTCGGCCCACACGATCCTGCGGGCGGATACCGAGGGCTTCAAGCTCACGATCATGATCCAGTGCGGGAAATGTCATGAGGAGATCACCAAGACGTACTTTGACACCTATCACGGCAAGGTGTCCCAGCTCGGGTACACCAAGACTGCGAAATGCTATGACTGCCACGGTGCGCATGACATCCGGGCCATCGGTGATCCGAAATCACATCTGAGCAGGGAGAACGTCGTTGCGACGTGCCAGAAGTGCCACCCGGGGGCGACACGGCGCTTTGCCGGATATCTGACGCACGCGACGCACCATGATCCCCAGAAATACCCGTTCCTCTTCTTCACGTTCTGGGGGATGACGGGACTCCTGATCGGCACGTTTGTCATCGGCGGTCTTCACACAATTCTCTGGCTCCCGCGTGCCATACAGATGCGGCGGAAGAAAGTGACGTCCAGGCCTGAGGGGGATGCATGACAGAAGACGAAAAACCGCCTCAGAGAGAACCTGCTGCGCAGCCCCCGCAGGCTGAGAAGCAGTACCTCCGGTTCAGCCGCCTGAACAGGGTGCTGCACGTCGTGATGATCGTCAGTTTCATGAGTCTCGCGCTCACGGGGATGACGCTCAAGTTTTCGTATACCGCCTGGGCGTCGATTCTCTCCCGCTTCCTGGGAGGCTATGAGACCGCCGGCTACATCCACCGGATGGCGGCGGTGCTCATGGTGACGGTATTCATCCTGCACGTCAATGATCTCGCCCGCCGGAAGAGGAAGGAGTACGGGTCCTGGAAGGCTCTGCTCACAGGCCCCGACACGATGCTTCCCACGAAGCATGACCTGAAGGATTTTACGGGATCGCTCAAGTGGTTCCTGGGCCGGGGGCCTCGTCCGCAGTACGGCCGCTGGACCTACTGGGAGAAGTTTGACTACTTCGCGGTGTTCTGGGGAATCTGCGTCATCGGCTCGACAGGGCTGATGCTCTGGTTCCCCGAATTCTTCACGCTCCTTCTCCCGGGCTGGACGATCAATGTCGCCACGATCATACACAGCGACGAGGCGCTCCTTGCCGTCGGGTTCATCTTCACCGTCCATTTCTTCAATACCCACCTTCGCCCCGAAAAATTTCCGATGGATATTGTTGTGTTCACGGGCCGCATGCCGGTCAGCGAATTCCGCGAGGACAAGCCGGCGGAATATGAAGCGCTCGTGAGCGCGGGGAAGCTGGACGAGCACCTGGTGGACTCGTATCCTCCGATCGTCATCCGCACAATCCGCGCCTTCGCGTGGACCGCGCTGGGGCTGGGCTTCGGCATTGTCGTGTGGATTATCTATGCGATGGTGTTCGCGTACCGGTAAAAACCAATGGCAAATCTCATTTTGAAACCGTACATTTTTTCACCAACATCACAAGGAGGACCTTCTGCATGAGAACACTCAACGCAATGGTCGCGATAATCGTCGCCGCCCTGTTCCTGTCCGGGTCGGCGGCCGCCGACAATAAGTACGTCGGTGCGAAGTTCTGCGGCATGTGCCACAAGATGAAAGAAAAGGGAGAAGCATACGTGGTCTGGGAGAAGAGCGCGCATGCGAAGGCGTTTGAGGCGCTGAAGTCCAAGGAAGCCGACGAGTTCGCCAAGAAGAGAGGCCTGACAAAGCCCGCGGTGGAAAGCCCCGAATGCCTGAAGTGTCACGTTACGGGGGGCGGAGCCGCGACAAACGTCGAGGCGACATTTAAGAAAGAAGAAGGCGTGACGTGCGAGGCGTGTCACGGCGCGGCGTCAGCGTTCAAGATGATACACACGAAGGGTGACCTGGCAAAGTCGAAGGAGGCAGGGATGATCCTCCCCGACAAGACCGATGCGAAATTCTGCGAGAAATGCCACAACTCTGAAAGCCCCACGTTCAAGGGGTTCAAGATCGCGGAAATGTGGGCGAAGATCGAGCACCATGGTCCGCCGAAGAAGTAGTCACTGTGATCTCCCGCGGGACCCCTCCGGGGGCCCCGCGGGATCGCGTCAGGCTCTCAGGGTGGATGGATGAGAAGAATTCTACCGAATTCATTCTATAATCCCGCGACTCTTGCGGGAGGCCTCATCGCGGGGATCAGCTTCGGCCTGATCCTCTTCCTGATGCTCCTGGAGACACTGTCCGGATCCCCGAAGCCGTACATGGGGATCATCGCGTTCGTCATATTGCCGGCGATCCTCGTGGTGGGACTCGTCATTGCCTTGATCGGCGTGTGGCGGGAACACCGGCATGCGCGCGCCGGAGTAACGGTCGAACATCACTTTCCCAGGATCGACTTCAACAACCCCCGCCACCGGACGGCGTTCGGGTTCGTCGCGGTCGGCACCATACTCCTCCTCGGGTTCTCGGCATTCGGAAGCTTCCAGGCATATGAGCACACGGACTCTGATCAGTTCTGCGGGGAGAGCTGCCACACGGTCATGGAACCCGAATACACGGCATACCAGTACTCTCCCCATGCCCGCGTCGGATGCGTGAAATGCCACATCGGCCCCGGCGCGGGATGGTTTGTCCGGTCCAAGCTTTCGGGGACGTATCAGCTCTATGCGGTGACGTTCAACAAATTCCCCCGCCCGATCCCCACGCCGATCTCGAACCTGCGTCCGGCGCAGGAAACGTGCGAGCAGTGCCACTGGCCGAAACAGTTCTTCAGCGAGAAGGAGATCAAGAACACCTACTTCATGTCTGATGAGAAGAACACGCGGTGGTCCCTCAACCTCCTGATCAAGATCGGGGGGGGGAACATCGAAGCCGGACCCACATCCGGCATCCACTGGCACATGAACATCGCGAATGAATTGACGTACATCCCGGCCGACTCGGCCCGTCAGGTCATCCCCTGGATCCGCTCGAAGCACCCCGACGGCAAAGTGACGATCTACAAGAGCACCGAGAGCACGCTGAGCGACGAAGAGCTGGGGAAGCGCCCTGTGCGCAGGATGGACTGCATCGACTGTCACAACCGGCCCACGCACATCTACCAGTCGCCGGCCCGCTCCGTGAATCACGTGATGGAGCTGGGCTGGATCGATCCGTCGCTTCCGGGTGTCAAGGCGCTCGCGGTCCGCGCTCTCGAGTACCCGTACTCTTCCACCGCCGCGGCGATGGACAGCATCAAGCTCACCGTCGAGGAGTTCTATGCATCGAACCATCCCGGGATTGCGGATTCGAGCAGGGGAGCGATCGAACGGACGGTGGAAGAGCTCCGGAAGATCTACAGCCGCAATTATTTCCCGTTCATGCGCGTGAACTGGAAGACGTACACGGATAATATCGGGCACATGTATTACCCCGGGTGTTTCCGCTGTCACGACGG
Source organism: Ignavibacteriota bacterium (assembly GCA_003161955.1). Taxonomy (GTDB): domain Bacteria; phylum Bacteroidota; class Ignavibacteria; order UBA10030; family UBA6906; genus Fen-1273. The sequence continues at coordinate 5,600 of PMND01000152.1, forward strand.
CAAGCACGTGACGGAGGGCGGGGTGGTTCTCTCGAAGGACTGCAACATGTGCCACACGATCCTCGCCCAGCAGTTTCAGCAGGATACACTCCGGCTCTCCCTGGGAGGGATCGACTACCGCCACCCCGTGGATATCGGCGATGCGTGGAAGGAAACGAACTGTAATGAGTGTCATAACCCCAACTAGCCGGAAGAGGCAATGATTTCACCTCCGGGTGACAACGCACGGGCGCCGGGTCGGAAGGTCCCGCAGGGAGCGGGACAGGCCCTGCCAGGGGATTGGCGAGCCCCGCATTCTGCGGGGGAACCCCTGCCTTCGGGGACTGTGGCGCCACCGCAGGCGCCAGGGGAGCCCCTGCCTTCGGCCGGGCAGGAGAGACGGGATTTCCTCAAGCTCGCACTCGGGGGGGGATTCATCGCCTGGGCCGCCGCCGTCCTTTACCCTGTCTTCTCCTATCTGAAGCCTCCGAAGCAGGCCGAGGTCGAGGTGACGAACGTGAAGGTGGGAAAGATCGGCCAGATCGAGAAGGATTCGGGGACGATCGTCCGTTTCGGTTCGAAACCGGTGATCCTGATACGGACAGCCGCGGGAGAGTTTCACGCGTTTTCTGCGACATGTACGCACCTCGACTGCACCGTGCAGTACAAGAAGGACCTCGGGGTGATCTGGTGCGCGTGCCACAACGGAAAGTATGACCTCACAGGGCGGAACATCTCCGGTCCCCCTCCGCGCCCGCTCGAGGAATACCGCGTCATTGTCCAGGGGGATGAGGTCTCCGTCTCGAGGAATACATGAGCAAGCCCCTGCAGAAATTCTACGCCTGGGTGGACGAGAGGGTCAAGATCAGCGACCTGGTCCAGTTCATGGGAAAAAAATACGTNNTACAAGGGGAGCGAGCAGCTCGCGTTTGAGAGCATACAGTTCATCATGTCGAAAGTGCAGTTCGGCTGGCTCGTCCGGTCCATACACAGCTGGGCCGCCAACCTGTTCATCCTTGCCGCGGTCGTCCATATGTTCAGCGTGTATTTCGAGCGCTCATACCGGAATCCCCGCGAGGTCACCTGGCTGACCGGCATGCTGATGCTCTTCCTCGGACTCGGGTTCGGGTTCAGCGGCTATCTTCTCCCCTGGAACGAGCTGGCGTTCTTCGCCACGAAAGTCGGGACGGATATCGCGGGGGTGGTTCCCGTGGTGGGCAAGCCGCTCATGATCTTCCTTCGGGGGGGGGAGGATGTCACCGGGGCGACGCTTTCACGGTTCTTCGGATTTCACGTGGCGTTGTTCCCCGGTATATTCACCGGCCTTCTCGTCGTCCACCTGCTCCTCGTGCAGAGGCAGGGGATGAGCGAACCCCTCGGCATGGATGAGGAACATGAACGGAAGACGATGCCTTTCTTCCCGAACTTCATGCTCCGGGACGTCCTGCTCTGGCTCATCGTGCTGAACGTGCTTGCGGTGCTGGCGGTGTTCTTTCCNNCCTCCCAGGATCCTGTTCCTCGACGGAGAAGTGCTGGGGATAGGGCTTTTCGGCGTCGCGGGACTCATCTGGCTCCTTGTCCCCTTCTGGGACAGGAAGAGCGCCCGCGGACTCCGGGGGAGGGGGATCTCCTACATCGGCATCGGCGTGGTTGTCTATATTCTCGTCTTCACAATACTCGGATGGTTTTTGTGAAACAGGTCCTCCTTCCGGCAGCGACACTCGCATTGGTTCTCCTCCTTCCGGCAATTCCTTCGCGTGCGGACACGCGGGACGGCTGCCTGACATGTCACCAGGGACTCGGCGACAGGCCTTCCGCGCTCTTTGCGCACGACATACACGCGCGGTACGGGGTCACCTGCGCCGGTTGTCACGGAGGGGACGCCTCGACCGACGACATGGAACAGGCCATGAACAAAACGGCCGGGTTCATTGGAAAACCCGCCGGCGACGGGATCTCCGTGATGTGCGCCCGGTGCCATTCGGATTCCGCCGCGATGGCGGGATACCACTCGAGTATCCCCACGGGCCAGTTCGCCGCTCTCCAGCAGAGCGTTCACGGCCGTCTCTCCCTGACCGGAAAGGAACGGATCGTCCAGTGCACGACATGTCACGCCGCACACGGGATACTCGCCGTGAGCGATTCATCCTCTCCCGTGCATCCCCTGAACGTGGTCGCGACATGCACCTCCTGCCACAACAATGCAAAGTACATACGCCAGTATAATCCCGGACTGGCGGTTGATCAGCTCGAGAAGTACCGGACAAGCGTTCACGGAACCCGGAATGCGGCGGGGGACGGCCGCGTTGCCGAATGCGCGAGCTGCCACGGAAGCCACGGAATCCTCCAGGCAAAGGATGTCAGGTCGAGAGTCTATCCGACGAACCTCCCCGGGACATGCGCCTCGTGCCACAGCGATCCGGAGCACATGCGCGGCTACGGGATCCCCACGGATCAGTTCGCAAAGTATTCCAGGAGCGTTCACGGGGTCGCCCTTCTGCAGAAAAAGGACCTTGGCGCCCCGGCCTGCAACAGCTGCCACGGCAACCACGGCGCAACCCCCCCCGGGGTCGAATCAATCTCCAAGGTCTGCGGTACCTGCCACGCATTGAATGCCGATCTGTTCTCCTCCAGTCCGCACAAGGGGGCGTTCGATGCGGCAAGTCTGCCGGAGTGCGAAACATGCCATGGGAACCATGAGATACTCCCTGCGACATCCGCACTCCTGGGAGTCGGACCTGACGCAGTCTGCTCGCGATGCCACTCCGCGGGGGACGCGGGGTACCGCACCGCCGCTGCGATGAGGGTGCTTGTGGACAGCCTGGAATCGGGAGAGAAATCGGCCCGCTCTCTCGTGGAGGAGGCCGAGCAGAAGGGGATGGAGATCGCCGAGGCAAAATTCAGACTCCGCGATACCCGTCAGGCCGGGTTGGAGGCGCGGACGATGGTCCACTCGTTCGACGGGGCGAGGTTTGCCGCGGTGATCGGGAAGGGGCTCGCAACGAATTCGTCCGTTTCGGAAGAAGCGGCGAAGACGGTGCAGGAATTCTATTTCAGGAGGATCGGTCTCGGGGTGGCGACACTGATCATCACCGTCCTGGCCGTCTCTCTGTACGTGTACGTCCGGCGGATCGAGCGCCGTCAGGCGGGGGAGGGGAAAAAAGCCGGGGGGACGCCGCTCGCGTGAAGTGATGATGCAACTCGCTGCGCCCGATGCAGAGGCGGATACATGCCGGATTTATGAAGGAGGGAATGCACAGGTGAAACGCCGAGCACTTACAGCACTCTTGCCGCTGCTCATCCTGGGGGCCGGTCCCGCTCACGCCCAGCTCGTGAACGGGAGGTTCACGACATCGTTCTACACGTTCCAGCGGTTCGATACCGTGGGGACGTCCAGGACGTACCTCCGGGCATTCCAGTCGGTGCAGCTTTCGATGGCGCAGCACGACTTCTCTGTCCACGCCTACCTCCAGGGGGCGGTCAACGGTACGAACGATTTCGGCGACAACGGCAATGTCCGGTTCTACAACCTGTATCTCCGCTGGGCCAATATCGGGAAGATGCTCGATCTGAGCCTCGGGCGCCAGGCGGTCTACGCGGGTGTGGGGAACGGGACAATAGACGGCCTCACGGCCCGTGCGAGGGTGCTGGATAATAAGATCACACTCACCGGGTACGGGGGGGCGTCCGTCAATGACGAATACACGGGCGTCCGGAAAGACTGGCATGACAATCTGAACATGGGGGGACAGGTTCTGACCACCCTGGTTCCCAATGCGCAGATCGGACTGAGTTACATGTACAGGGGGGAAGAGCGTGACAGCTATATGGCGCTGAGAGAGACGCAGCTTGGCGACAGCCTGAAGACATACCTCTATATCCCGTTTATGATCGGAGGCGGATCGATCGCCGAGCAGCTCGGCAGCGCCGACGCGTCATGGTCGTATGGCGGAAGGGTCTCGGTGTACGGGCGCTACGACTACGATTTCAACTACAAAGAGACATCCCGGGGGCAGGGATCGGTCCGGGTGAACGTCACAGATGCTCTGGCGCTCACCGGCGATTACACATACAGAAAACCGCGGATCTCGTTCAACTCGATATTCTCCGTCTTCACGATGAATTCCACAAGCCAGGTCGAAGGGGGCCTCGAATACGGCTTCACCCCGCTCCTCCGCGCGTTCGGGAAACTGGGGGTGGTGTCCTACACGGACACGAGCAGCCTCGCCTGGACACTCGGGCTCAACTCGGGATACGGGAGCGTGAGCTACAGCGGGAGCACCGGGTATGCCGGAGAGCTCGAATCGTTCAGCGCACAGGCCGCGTATCCGTTCTTTGACCGCCTCCTGGTCCCGACATTCGGTGTCTCCTGGTCCCTGTACAGGCTGAGCGCGGAAGACCTGAGGCACAGCGCTGTGGCGGTGCTCGCCGGGGCCACCGTCCGTCCCACGAGGAACTTTTCATTCGATGTCCAGGGACAGTGGATGGCGAACAGGATGTATAGCCGTGACATGAGGCTCCAGGTGAAGTTGATGTACTGGTTCGCCGAGCGGGTGTCGCTCTTCTCACAGGAGGTGAATTGATGAGACGCTGGGGAATAATACTGCTTATAGTCACGGCCGCTCTTTTCACCGCGGTGGCCCGCCGCTCCGCAGCCCCCGCGGCATGGCCCGACAACGATGATCAGAAGTCGCTGAAATTCTCGCACGCTTTTCACGTCGGGGAGGCCGGGGTGGCATGCCTGGACTGTCACAAGGGGGCGTCGACGAGCACGATGGCGTCCGATAATCTCCGGAGCACGCACGACAACTGCGTCACCTGTCACGAAGAACAGATCAACACGAAGTGCGGCTACTGCCACCGGGATACGCTTAATATTCAGGTGGCCCCCCGCCCGGTCCGCACGATCGTGTTCTCACACGCGAAACACACCGCGATGAAGAGCGTTGAGTGCCAGATGTGCCATACCGGCCTCGACAAGACCGAGTATGCAGGCCCGGCGAACATGCCCCCGATGACGACGTGCATCACCTGCCATGACAACGCGAAAGCGACAGGGACGTGCGAATCGTGCCACACGAGCTTCACCAACCTGATCCCCTCCGACCACCTTGTCGCCGATTTCAAGAGGGAACACAAGAAGCTGACGCGGCTCGGGGGACTCGATGTCTCGTGCGCCACGTGCCACACCCAGAATTTCTGCGCCGACTGCCACGGGGCGGCCCCGCTGGAGCGGTTCGGCCGGAGCTCGCTGATGAGCGAGCCTTCCCCGCGGAGCTCTTCTCCCACGGACGGACCGAAGCAGATGACGCTGCAGATGACGCACAGCATGAACTACCGCTACACCCACGGCATCGATGCGAAGGCGAAGGCGACCGAGTGCTACAGCTGCCACAACGCGCAGACCTTCTGCGAGCAGTGCCATGCCGCGGGTGACAACCTCACACCGGGGATGAAGCCGGCATCCCATCTTGCCCCGGGATTTACGACGTTCGGAGTCGGCTCCGGGGGAGGCCTGCACGCCCAGATCGCCCGGCGGGACATTGAGAGCTGCGCCTCGTGCCACGATGCGCGCGGGGCGGACCCGGTCTGCATCACGTGCCACATCGATCCGGACGGGATCAGGGGGATACATCCGAAGACCCATCCGGCCGGATTCATGCAGGGGGAGCATGGATCGTGGCACACCGATCCCGGAGCAGTCTGCTACAATTGCCATACCGACATGAATGCCTCCCCCGGCGGCACTGCGGGAAAAGGGTTCTGCGGGTACTGCCACGGACCGAAGAGATAGTGAGATGACAATGAAAAACAGACTCGGCATTCTCCTCGCGGGCGCCCTCCTCGCCCTCTCCTGCAGTGAGCTGAGGAAAGACCTGCCGTCGCCGGTCGCACCGGGCGTCCAGGTGCACGACGCATCGTGGTCCGCCCCCCCCAACTCCGGATTCCATGGCAGGCAGCTTCAGGCCGCACAGCCCGCATGGAATGACCAGAGCTGCCGTGTGTGCCACGGCGGCGACTACGCCGGGGGAACGAGCGGCGTCGCCTGCTTCACCTGCCATGCGCCCTATCCCCATTCGGTGGAGTTCAGCCTCGCCACGGGGAGGCATCAGGGCTACATTCGCTCCAGAAACTATCCCCTCGTGTTGTGCCAGCAGTGCCACGGAGCATCGTACACGGGGGGTCCCGTCGTCGCGATCTCATGCGAGCAGTCCGGCTGCCACGTCGATGCCTCCGGAAATGCGAAGTCTCCGGAAACCTGCAACGCCTGCCACGGGACATTTTCCGCCCCCGCGAACCTGACAGGGCTTCCGCTTCTCCTCTCGGCTGCTCCTCCCGGAAGCGTCGCCGGCGATACTTCCGTTACCTCTCCCGGTGTCGGCGCGCATCAGAAGCACCTCCAGACGGGGACGAACGGCAAGTCCGTGAAGTGCCAGGAATGCCACACGGTCCCGAACAAATGGACTGACCCCGGCCACATCTCGACGCCGATGGTGGTGGCAACTCAACATGGCGCGCTGTCCGTTTCGTCTCCCCGGTCAGTACTTACTGCAGCGGTATTGTTCAAAGACACGCTTGCGAACCTTGTGACGGGAAACGGGTCCGTGACGCCGCATCCGGCGTTCGATCCTTTCACGGCGAAGTGCTCGAACACATATTGCCACGGGAACTGGCTGCTCCGGAAATCCTCCGCCCCGTCGATCGCGCAGCTTGTATACAAAGACACAGCCACGGTGATGGTCGGGGCCGCGGCGTCACCGGCCTGGACCGCCGGGTCCGCAGAGGGACAGTGCTACAGTTGCCACGGCATTGCCCCCGACAAATACACGCCCGTGGGGCACGAGGATTATGCACTCAGCGCCTGTTCGATATGTCACGGCGACGTCGTCGACGCGAACGGAAAAATCCTCAACAGGGGCAAACACATGAACGGCGTGATCGACCTTGTGAGCGGGTTCGGGGGGACGAGGCCGATGCATTGAACGTGCGCGCAATGGAATTCTATTTTCAGAAATAGGGAGACGGACGATGCCTACAAGCGAGGAGTACTGGGAAGCCCTTCAGCAGAAGATCTGTGCGAAGTGCATCGACGGTGACGGGACGGGAGCATGCCTGATCGCCCCCGGGAGCGACTGTGCGATGAAGAGGCACTTCCCTCAGATCATTGAGACCGTGAATGCGGTCTTCAGCCCCTCAATTGAACCGTACGTGGACCAGCTCCGCAAGAAAGTCTGTGCGGTCTGTACCGGGCAATCCCCCGAAGGGGCATGCCACGTGCGGGATGAAACCGAATGTGCGCTCGACAGGTATTTCCCCCTCATCGTTCAGGTCATCGAAGAAACACAGTTGAAGAACCGGCTTAAGACGTAGTCTTCCCCCTTTTTTACGTTTTTATCTATCATTCTGCCGGCATTCTGCCGGACTCCGGTTTTTCACTCCTGCCAACATTTTCCCAGGTATTGGAACGATTCCCACCCCCGGGATCACGGTAATCCCCGGAAATGCCCCCTATCGATGCGATTCAGCATGCAGTTCCGGAATTTCGTGGCACGCATGTTGAAATGAGACTGGCGGGATCTACCAGGGGAGGTGTGATGGCTGTTCTTGGGTATGCGGTGTTGATCGCCGGACTGATATCGGCGGTCCTCTCGGCAGGCTTTTACTACCGATCGGCATTGCGGGGAAACACCTCTCTCGCCCGGCCGCGGATCCTTCTGTTCGCCTGCACGATCACCCTTGTCCTTGCGTCGCTCAGTCTCCTCTCTCTTATCCTCACACACGACTATTCGGCCGGTTACGTCTACAGTTACAGTGACAACTCGTTGCCCGTCCACTATCTCCTCTCAAGCTTCTACGCCGGACAGGAGGGAAGTTTTCTCTTCTGGGCGCTCTGCTCCGGAATCATAGGGCTTCTCCTTTACCGCTACACAAAAAAAAGAGGGATCGAGTCTCCGGTGATGGCGGTGTTCATGACCGTGGAGGCCTTTTTCATTCTCCTGGTCGTCGTCCGGTCCCCATTCCGCAGTCTGTGGGAGATGTTTCCCGGAGCTCCGGCGTCTCCTCCTCCGGACGGACGCGGCCTGAATCCGCTTCTTCAGAACATCTGGATGGTGATACATCCCCCCATCCTGTTNNTACTGGGGATGGGATCCGGTCGAGAACTCTTCGCTTGTTCCCTGGCTTGTCGGCATCGGACTTCTCCACACGCTCCTGGCGCAGCGCCGGACGAACGCGTACATCAGGACCAACTTTGCTCTCGCTCTCGTATCATTTCTGCTTGTTCTGTACAGCACCTTCCTGACACGCAGCGGGGTTCTCGGCGATGCCTCAGTGCACGCGTTCACGGATCCCGGCGCACAGATCTACTGGTTGTTGCTCGGCGGGCTGGTCGCCGTAACTGCAGTGAGTGCGGCACTGCTCGTCCTCCGCAGCCGGCTCTTCCGCCCCGATGAAAAAAGGGGGGGGCTCCTCACGCGGGAAACGATGCTCGGCGGGGGGACCATCGCCCTCCTCCTGAGCGCTGCGGTCATACTTTTCGGGACGAGCCTCCCGATCCTGTCGAAGACCCGCGTGGAACCGTCATTCTATGATGCGACGAACCTTCCGATCGCGGTCATCATCACGATCCTGATCGGGTACAGCCTCTTCATGCAGTGGGAGGTCCAGGACGGGCCCTACACCTTCAGACGGTCACTGACGTCGCTCGGCGCGGCGGCCCTCTCCTGCATCCTCCTCCTCCTCGCGGGAGTCCGCGACGCGGGGGCCCTGCTCCTCATATTTACATCGCTGTTCGCCCTGTTCGTCAACGTCCGGATCGGCGCGGGCGCCGTCCGTGCCGACTGGCGGTCCCTCGGCGGGAAAATTGCCCATGCGGGGATCGCGCTCTTTCTCATCGGTGTCATCGCCACCGGGCGGTTCTCCTCAAAGGAGCATGTGTCGCTGCCGCAATATACGCCGCGCACTGTGCTGGGACGCTCGATGACGTACACCGGCTACACGCAGCGCCCGGACGGGAAGATCGTGTTCAACATCAGCGTTGTGTCCCGGGGAGAGTCGTTCAGCCTCTCGCCGGTGATGTCCCCCGGGGGCGACCAGGGTGTCCTCCGGACGCCGGACATCGCATCGTTTCTCATGCGGGACATCTATGTATCGCCCCTCGGTGTTGAGACCGCAGAGGCGACGGGGGCCTCCACGAACGGGGTCGCCGGACCCGAATCGCTTGTAATCGATGCCAGCGTCAAGCCATGCATCAACCTCCTCTGGGGAGGAACTGTCGTGATGATGGCCGGATTTCTCCTCGCTTTTGTCAAACGATCAAAGGAGCAGTGATGGAAGCCATTGAGTCCAGGAAACTTCCGTACAATGTCCCGGGGAAGTACTACACGACGGATCTGTGCGACGGATGCGCCTACTGTGCGGCGGTCGCTCCCGAGAATTTTGACTTCGAGAAATCGACGAACACCTATTTCGTCGCGCATCAGCCAAGGGACTTGGAGGAGGAGGAGTTCATCCAGGAGGCGATGGATGACTGCCCGGTGGATGCGATTCGCGCCATCGAAGCGCTCCAGCCGCAGGCGGAAGTGTGACGACTGCGACCTCCAATACCGCTCCCGGGACCGGCCCGGCCGGGGGGAAACCCGTGCGGCAGACGGACTACGATCCGATGACCACGCCGTACGGGGTGAATGAAAATGATTTTCCCTGGGGCGGCCCGGCGGACGAGCAGGCGGCGTTTCTTCTTCGCTACGCGATTCTCGCCCCTTCGACGCATAACACGCAGCCGTGGAAGTTCGCGCTTGTCCCCGGGGGTATCGAAGTGTTTGCCGACTACTCCCGGCGCATGCCGGTGGTCGACCCCGGCAACAGGGAGCTGCTGATGAGCGTCGGCGCCGCGATTTTCACGCTCCGCGTCGCCGCGGAATGGTTCGGCATGGAATGCCGCGTGACGTACTCCCATAGCGGCGATTCCGAACGGCCGCTGGCCGTTGCATCGATCGCACGCCGTGAGCCGCCGGCACAGGGTGACGAGGCGATTGCCTCGCTTTTCGGCCCGATCGTCCGGCGCCACACCAATCGCCACCCGTTCCTCTATTCGCGCGTCCCCGAGGCGATTCTGCGCAGGATACGGGGGCTCGAGATCGGGGGGCAGGCGTCGGCGGCCGTCTCCACCGACGGCAGCGTCAACAGTCAGGTCAGCGAGCTTGTCGCCGCCGCCGACCGGATGCAGCTTGCCGATCCCCAGTTCAGGAGCGAGCTGGCTGAATGGATCAGGCCGAACTGGACGCAAAAATCGGACGGCATTACCGGGGCCGCGCTCGGGATGAACAACGTCGCCTCGGCGCTCGGATCGTGGACCACGAGGGTCGTCGACACGGGATCCCTGAGAGCCGCGAAAGACAGGAACCTCTGCGCCCAGGCGCCGGTGCTCGTGGTGCTCGAGTCCGAGGACTCCGTCCCCCACTGGCTTGCGTGCGGGGAGCTCCTGCAGCACCTGCTTCTCGTCGTGACGCGCGAGGGGCTGCATCACAGCTACTTCAACATGCCGGTCCAGGTGCCTGACCTCAGGGTCCGGCTCCGTGCACTCTGCGGGCTCTCGGCCTGGCCGCAGATTCTGCTCCGGATCGGTTTTTCCCTGACCGAGCCGTCGAAAACGCCGCGCCGGTCCGTCGAGGAAGTTCTCTCCGGTCCGGTCATCTGAAGGGGAGGCCGGACCCCCGTATCTTCTGAAAGGCTGGAGACATGGATTCGAAAAAAGAAGAAAAAGAAAACGGCTATTCTTCCGAAGCCCATCTTATCTACGGCCGGATGGATGATCCGAAATGGGACTACAGCCACCATCTGCTCCCTCCGATCTCGTCAAGCGCGACCTACAGGCTTGACAGCACGAGCCGGGGGGCACAGGGGTTCGCCGAGTTCGCCCATTCGAGCGACGAGCTCACGGTCACATCGAAGGCCCCCATTTACATCTATGACAGGCTGGGGGAGCCCAACAAGGATATGCTGGAGGAGAATCTCGCGTTCGCCGAATCCGGGGACATTGCCGTCTCGTTCTCGAGCGGGATGGCGGCGGTCTCAGGGGTCCTCGGGATCCTCACCGGGGCCGGGAGCGAGATCCTTGCGCACAAGACCCTCTATGGATGCACCTACTCGCTCCTGACGAACTGGTATCCCCGCCTCAAGATCAATACGAAGTTTATCGACTTCATCGATATCAATGAAGTCCGCCGGTCCATCACGCGCGCCACCCGAGTCCTGTATGTGGAATCGCCGGTGAACCCCACGCTCAGGCTCATCGATCTGCGGGCGATCGCGGAGCTCGCGGCCTCGATCAACAGGACCCGGTCCGCGCAGGACCGGATCTACACGGTGGTGGACAGCACGTTTGCGACTCCGTTTTGCCAGCGGCCGATAACGCTGGGGATAGATTTTGTCGTCCATTCCCTGACGAAGGCGATCGGCGGATTCGGCACCGACATCGGGGGAGTGGTCATAGGCCCGAAATGGAGCCACGACATGCTGATGCTGTACCGGAAGGATTTCGGCGGGGTCCTCTCCCCCAAAAGCGCCTGGCCTGTCCTGGTCCAGGGGCTCCCTTCCCTTGCCGTGCGGATGCGGCAGATGCAGCAGACGGCGATGCGGGTCGCGGAGTTCCTTTCGACCCGCAGGGAGATCGAATGCACGCGTTACCCCGGCCTCCCGGCGTTCAATCAGGCTGCGCTTGCGCGGACACAGATGGTGGACTACGACGGAAATTTCGCGCCCGGGTCGATGATTTACTTCGTCATGAGGGGAGAGACGCCCGCGGAAGCTCTCACGAAGGCCGAGCGGTTCATCAATCACATCGCGCAGAACGCCTACTGCATCACGCTGGCGGTGAGCCTCGGGAACATCAGGACCCTGATCGAGCATCCCGGTTCCATGACCCATTCGGCGATCCCCGTTGAGGAGCAGACGGCAAAGGGGCTCGATCCCGGCGGGGTCCGGCTGGCAATCGGGCTGGAAAAGCCCGAAGACATCATCAAGGATCTTTCCTTCTCGTTCGACGGTACGCGGTGAGCTGATGATGCGACTCCCGGGAGGGGCCCATGCACTATAATTCCATTTCAGAAACAGTCAAGGCCAGGTACAGGCGCAAATTCGTCACCCCCGCCGAGGCGGTCTCCGTCATACACTCGGGCGACCGGGTCTACATACACCCCGGGTGTGCCGTCCCGCAGGTCCTGGTCGGAGCGATGGTCGAGAGGTACGAGGAGCTGCAGGACGTGGAGGTTTGCCACCTTCTCGGGGTCGGCGAAGCTGCATACGTCCGTCCGGAGATGAAGGGGCATTTCCGGCACAACGCCTTTTTCATAGGGAAGAACGTCCGGAAAGCCGTCTGCGACGGCCGGGCCGATTTCACCCCGATATTCCTTTCAGAGATCCCCGCGCTCCTGTACGGCCGGCACTACCCGGTGGATATTGCTCTCATACAGGTTTCGCCCCCCGACGAGCACGGCTATTGCAGTTTCGGGGTGGGGGTCGAGTGCACGAAAGCGGCGACCGAGGTGGCGAAGATCGTCATCGCCCAGATAAACACGAACATGCCCAGGACCCTCGGCGACAGCTTCATTCATATGAACCGGATCGACTACTGCGTGGAGGTCGCCCTCCCGCTGCAGGAGCTCCCCCAGATGGAGGGGGACGAGACGCCCGAAGAGATCGAGACGTACCAGAAGATCGGCGCCCTCGTCGCCGGGCTTGTCGAGGACGGCTCGACGCTGCAGCTCGGTATCGGGCGGATCCCGGATGCGGTCGTGAAGTTCCTCGGCGACAGGAAACATCTGGGGATCCACTCCGAAATGGTGTCCGACGGCATCATCCCGCTCGTGGAGTCGGGCGTGATCACGAACATGCGCAAAACCCTGCTTCCGGGGAAGATCGTCACGTCATTCGTGCTCGGGTCGCAGCCGCTCTTTGATTTCATCGACAACAACCCGGCGATGGAATTCCGCCCGACACAGTTCACAAACGATCCGTTCACAATTGCGCGGAACAGGATGATGGTCGCGATCAATTCGGCGATCGAAATCGACCTCACGGGGCAGGTCTGTGCGGACACGATCGGATACCGGTTCTACAGCGGGTTCGGCGGCCAGGTGGATTTCATCCGGGGGGCCGCCCGCTCCGAGGGGGGGAAGCCGATCATCGCCCTCCCCTCGACTGCGAAAGACGGGACGATTTCCAGGATCACCACGAGTCTCATGGAGGGGGCGGGGGTCACCACGACCCGGGGGGACGTCCACTATGTCGTGACGGAATTCGGTGTTGTCAACCTCCACGGCCGGACGGTGCGCCAGCGCGCGGAGCTCCTCATCGGCATCGCCCATCCGTCCTTCCGTGAAGAGCTGGAACTATTTGCGAAAGAGCATCACTACCTGTAAGGAGAAGACTCAATGGCCATCAGGGGAAACGTCTCGTTCGACATAGAAACCTGCAAGGGGTGCGAGCTCTGCATCGATGCCTGTCCCCAGGAGAGCCTGGCGCTCTCCCGGGAAATCAACGCTCAGGGATACCATTACGCGGTCCTGATACGGGACAACTGCACGGGGTGCGTCAACTGCGCTCTCGTCTGCCCCGATGCGGTAATCACCGTTTTCCGCGAGGACAGGAAGAGCGGCAAGGTCCCTCTGGCAAAGATCAGCAATGTCACCGGGAACATCACCGTCACCATCGACGACGAAAGGGGGAATCCGTGAGCGACCTCAGGCTGATGAAGGGAAACGAAGCCCTTGCGGAGGCGGCGATCCGCGCGGGATGCAAAGGCTATTTCGGGTATCCCATAACTCCGCAGTCCGAGATCCTTGAGTATCTCGCCGCGGAGGGGCGTGAACGGGGGATGGTCGTCCTCCAGGCCGAAAGCGAGGTCGCCTCGATCAACATGGTATACGGCGGCGCCGGGACGGGCGCGCGCGTGATGACGAGCTCCTCCAGNNCTCGGCACGATACAGCCTTCGCAGTCGGATTACTTCCAATCGGTGAAGGGGGGAGGCCACGGCGACTACCACCTTCTCGTCCTTGCCCCTTCGAGCGTCCAGGAGATGGCGGATTTCGTGTATGACGCATTTGATCTTGCCGACAAATACCGCACGCCCGTCCTGATACTCGCCGACGGTGCGCTCGGGCAGATGATGGAAAAGGTGGCCTTCAGAGAGTACGATCCGGCGGACCACATTGTCGCCAAGCCCTGGGCAACGACAGGCAAGCCGAAGTCACGCGAGCGCAATGTTATTACGTCGCTCCATATCGAGCCGGAGATGATGGAGCAGATCAACCTCCGCCTCCAGGACAAATACCGTCTGATTGCGGAGAACGAGACCCGGTGGGAGCATTTCCACACCGAAGACGCCGAGTTCCTTATCGTCGCGTACGGCCTCGCGGCCCGGATCGCCAAGGGGGCGGTGGAGATGGCCCGCGCGCAGGGGATCAGGGCCGGGCTTCTCAGGCCCGTGACGCTCTTTCCCTACCCCACGGCCGCGATCCGCAGGCTCGCAGACACAGTCAGGGGTGTCCTCGTCGTCGAGATGAACGCGGGACAGATGATCGAGGATGTCCGCCTTGCGGTCGAAGGGCGCGTTCCGGTAAAATTCTACGGACGGATGGGGGGGATCATCCCCGCCCCGGACGAGGTGCTCGGAGCACTCGAGAGGATGGTGAAAGAGGATGTTGCACAGCACGAGGAGGCCTACTGATGGAACGCCAGATGATGGGTCAGGATCTTTCGGGTCTCGAATGCGTGTATGAGCGTCCGGGGACTCTCACCGGCACGCGATTACATTACTGCCCCGGGTGCGGTCACGGAGTCGTGCACCGGGTCCTCATGGAGGCGGTCGATGAGCTCGGGATACAGGAAGAGACGATTGGGGTCGCGCCGGTCGGGTGCTCCGTGTTCGCATACAACTACATGAACATCGACATGCAGGAGGCTGCGCACGGCAGGGCCTCCGCCGTCGCGACGGCGGTCAAGCGGATGCTCCCCGGGAAGTACGTTTTCTCCTATCAGGGGGACGGGGATCTCGCCGCCATCGGCACGGCCGAGACGATTCACACGGCAAACCGGGGGGAGAACATACTGGTTCTCTTCATCAACAACGCGATCTACGGGATGACGGGGGGACAGATGGCTCCCACGAGTCTTATCGGCATGAAAACAACGACATCCCCCGCGGGGCGGACCGTCGAGATGTCGGGTTATCCCCTGAAGATCACCGAGATGCTGGCGATGCTCCCCGGCGTGTACTACGTCAGCCGGAACTCGGTGCACACACCGGGTGCGGTGCGGCACCTGAAGAAGGCGATACTGAAATCATTCCAGTTCCAGAAGGAAAAAAGGGGAACCTGCTTCATTGAAGTCGTCTCCAACTGCCCCTCCGGCTGGAAGATGACCCCCCTGGAGTCGAACAGGTGGATGGTGGAGAACATGTTCCCCCTCTATCCTCCCGGCGAAATCAAAGTCCCCAAATAAGAGGAATCGGCAATGAAACATGAATTGCTCGTCGCCGGGTTCGGAGGTCAGGGTGTCCTCTCGTTGGGGATGACCCTGACATACGCCGGCATGGTGGAGGGGAAGGAAATAAGCTGGATGCCCTCCTACGGTCCGGAGATGCGGGGAGGAACCGCCAACTGCATCGTGATCGTCTCGGACGGGAAGATCAGCTCGCCGATCACCACGATGTTCGACACCGTGATCGCGCTGAACCAGCCGTCCATGGACAAGTTCGAACACGCGGTGAGACCCGGGGGGCTCCTCGTCTACGAGTCCACCAATATCATCACACTGCCGACAAGGACCGACATACACATCCTCCCGATCGCGGCGGCGGTGGAAGCGGCAAAGCTGAAGAATCCAAAGACATTGAACATGATCGTGCTGGGCGCGTTCCTCGAGCGGACGCACATTGTGGAGATCAGCGGGGTCATGGCGGCGCTGAAGAAGGTGCTTCCTGAGCGGTATCATCACCTGCTCCCGCTCAACGAGCAGGCTCTCCGCCGCGGCATGGAACTCGCCGCCGACCCGGTCAGCGCAGCACACTAGTCATTGCGAGCGGAGCGAAGTCCCGCTCTTTGGGACCCCGCTCATGAGCGGGACCCAGGAGCGAAGCAATCTGGAAAACAAGAGAGGTTCATATGAACACCACATGCGTCCACTCCTGCAAAGGTCTCTGCACGGCGCTTGAAGTTGCGGAGCACCGGGAGCAGGAGGCGATCAGGGAATACAGGAAATTCGCCGGCGGATGCGATTATCCCGACGTCCGCCAGATACTTGAAGAGCTGATCCGGGACAGGGAAAAAGCCCTGGCGGTTCTCCGCGAGAAGAGGGAAATACTGACGGTGAAATTCAATGCCATCGACAGGATCAACGACAGCTTCGCCTGACATGCCGCACGGCCGGAGAGAGAATCTGGACTGGGGGGCGATGTCCATCGAGGAGATACTCGAGCTTGCGATCGCCGACGAAGTCGAGGCGCGCGATTATTACCGCCGCGCCGCGGATCTCGCGGGAAGCGTGCACACGCGCAAGATCCTTCTCTCGCTCTCGGAGATGGAGCAGGGGCATGCCGACACGCTCCGCAAGGAGCTGGACGAGCTTCTCCTGCAGCGCGACCTTGAGGCCGGTATGGCCGACTGAGCGAAAGGGAGACAATGGAAAAATACAGGATTGCATGGCTTCCCGGCGACGGCATCGGGACGGAAGTCATGGAAGCGGCGCGCATCGTTCTGGATGCCCTTCACCTGGATGCCGGGTACGTCAGGGGCGACATCGGCTGGGACTTCTGGTGCAGGGAAGGGGATGCGTTCCCCCCCCGCACCGTTGAGCTTCTGGGGAACGTCGATGCCGCAATGTTCGGCGCCATCACTTCCAAGCCGGTAAAAGCGGCGGAGGCCGAGCTCATTCCATCCCTCCGGGGGAAGGGGCTTGTATACCGTTCCCCCATCGTCCGCATGAGGCAGATGTTCGACCTGTACACCTGCCTCCGTCCCTGCAAGGCATATCCGGGGAATCCCCTGAATCTCAGAGACGCCATCGACATCGTCGTTTTCCGGGAGAATACCGAGGACCTGTACGCCGGCGTGGAATTCAACCCGGTCCCCGCAGAGCTGGCGGAACTCCTGGGGCGCATCTCTCCCCCCTTTGCGCCGTTCAGGGACCTCCCCTCCGGAGAGTACGCCATCTCATGCAAGGTGAATACGCGGAAGGGATCGGAGAGGATCGTCCGGGCCGCATTCGATTTTGCGAAAAAGCACGGTCGGAAGAAAGTCACGGTCGTCCACAAGGCGAACGTCGTCCGGGCGACCGACGGGCTCTTTCTGGAGGAAGCGAAGAAAGTGGCAAAGGAGTTTCCGGAGATCCCGATGGACGATGCCAATGTGGACGCGATCTGCATGTGGCTGCTGAAGAACCCNNGTGTTTGAGCCCTCCCACGGCTCCGCCCCGAAGTATGCGGGCCAGTACAAAGTGAACCCGATCGCCACGATACTCGCAGCAAAGATGATGCTCGACTGGCTGGGGGAGACGGAAAAAGGGAGGAACCTCGAAGCGGCCGTGGCCTCCGTGATCCTTGAAGGGAAAGTCAGGACATACGACATGGGGGGGAACGCCGGAACGCTCGATCTCGCCCGTGCAATAGCGGGGAGGATCTGAAAGCGGCGATGCGGAACATTCTCCTCCATGAGGTCGGTCTGCGCGATGGTCTCCAGATGGAAGCCGTGACGGTTCCCGGCGCGCAGAAGCTCCAGTGGCTCCGCATGCTGATGAATTCCGGCGTCGATATCATCCAGGTCGGTTCATTCGTCCATCCCGTGAAGGTCCCGCAGATGGCCGATACCGACCGGCTGTTCGCGGAGCTGGCGGCATCGGGTGAGAAGCCGGCGGGCGTCACGCTCTCCGGCCTCGTGCTGAATGAAAAGGGACTTGAACGCGGCCTCGCCTGCGGTGTCGGGATGTTCTGCATGGGAGTCTCCGCCAGTGAGACTCACAGCAGGAAGAACGCGGGGATGGGGGTCGGGGAGGCGACGGAACGGATCATTGCCATGGCGCGTGAGGCCGGGGCGGCCGGGATACGGGTGCAGGTCTCCGTGCAGTCCGCCTTCGGGTGCGGTTACGAGGGGAATGTCCCGCAGGAGCGGGTGCTGGGGATCGTTCGCCGCTACTGTGATGCCGGGCTGAAAAACATCAGCCTTGCGGATACTGCCGGCCACGCAGTCCCCGACCAGGTGGAGCGGATGTTCTCGGCCGTCGCCGCGCTCGACGGGGACATCGAGCCGGCATGCCATTTTCACAATACATACGGTCTGGGTCTCGCCAACGCGTATGCGGCGCTGAAGGCCGGCGTCGGCTCCTTCGAATCATCGGTNNCTTCGGGAGGGAGTTGCCCGGAACGGTCTACAGAACAGGGACGATAATGGAGGCAGGGGTATAACATGCGCAAGCCCCGTGGCGCGATCGCTCTCCTGAGTCTCCTGCTCCTCTCCGCCCCTCCGGTTCTCCGTGCGCAGTATGCCGTCCGCTCCCCGTACCTGCAGCATCCGGAGATCGCCATCGCCTATGTCGACAGCTGCGCCAGGTTCTGGCTGGGGGCGTACGACTCGGCCTCGAACGGCGGATTCTGCATCGGCATGAACCAGTTCGGGAAAGTGATAACGGGTTGGGGGCAGTACAAGAACGTCGTCATACAGTCGCGCGACGCCTACGGATTTACGCGCGCGTTCATGCTGACTGGGAACGAAGCGTACCTGACGTATGCCCGGCGTGCCCTCGATTTCATGTACGCGCACGACTGGGACAAGTCCAACGGAGGCTGGTATGCCCAGAACGATCGCGCCGGCAATCCGGCAAGCGGGACCGATGCCAAGGCCGCGTTCGACCAGCACTACGCGCTGGTGGGAATAACGGCATATTACGAGGCGACGCGCGACACGCTGGACTGGCGGTGGCTGATGAAGGGTTACGGCAACAGCGAGCGGAACGTGTGGGACGCGAGCGCGTCATCGCCCGGATACTATGACTCCGCATCGTACGACTGGTCTCAGCGATGGGGGAAGAGCTTCAACGCAACCGTCGATGCGATCACAACGCACGTGCTGCATCTCTACCTTTTGACCGGCGATGATGCGTACAGGACCCGGCTGATGCAGCTGAAGGGGAACATACTCAATACGCTTGTCCCGACAATGGCGCCGCAGAAGATCGGGTTCGTCGAATCCTTTTACACCGACTGGTCATGGGACAATCTCCCCAGAGGGAACAACACGCGCACGATCATGGGGCATGTCCTGAAAACCGCATGGGTCCTGGGACGCATCCACCAGCTCTTCCCCGACGTCTCCTGCGTGCAGGCTGCAGAGTCGCTTGCACAGAACGTCCTCCAGAGAGGATATGATCACCAGCTCGGCGGACCGTACAAGGACTACGACAGGCTGAGCGGCGCGATGATGATGTACGGCCAGGACACGGCGAAAGCCTGGTGGCAGATGGAGCAGGCGTTTACCGCCGGCATGCTGCTCTATGAGATCACAGGGAAGGATCAGTATCTCCAGATGGCCGATGAGACCGTCGATTTCTTCATGAAGTACTTCGTGGACCACACATACGGCGAAGTCTTTTCGGACAGGACGCGCAAGGGAGCGGGAATCCCTGCCTGGGGGAACGACAAAGGGAACGGCGGGAAGGGGGGATACCACTCGACGGAGTTCGGTTATTACGTTTATCTCTACGGAAAGCTCTTTGTGACGCACGAGCCTGTGACGCTGCACTACATGTTCATCGCCGACACGACCGACAGGACATTCAGGATGAACCCGCTCGCACTGGGAGCGGGAAGATACCGTATCGGTCAGGTCCTGTTGAACGGCGTGCCGTTTGCCGATTATGACGCTGCTGCGAGGACTGTTCATCTTTCCCCCGGACTGGGCGGGCATTTCACCGTCAGGTACGAAGGGGTGACGACCGGTCTCTCCGCATCCCTCATGCGGCCGCCGCCGGAGTTCGGCCTGGAACAGAACTACCCCAACCCGTTCAATCCGGCGACCACGATCAGCTACCGGGTGCCGTCGGCCGGACGAGTGACGCTCGCCGTGTTTAATATGCTCGGGGAGCGCGTTGCGACGCTCGTCGATGGAACGATGGAGCCGGGGACGTACGCTGCGACGTGGAACGCTTCAGGCGCCTCGAGCGGCGTGTATTTCTACCGGTTGAGCGCCGCAGGGCATGTACTGACGAAGAAAGCGATCCTGTTGAGATAGGGACACAGCCATGAACGGTGAAAGTCTTCTTGCGGGCATACGCGTTCTCGATCTGACGAATGTCCTCTCCGGTCCCTTCGCCACGGTGCACCTGGCGCTCCTGGGCGCGGAGGTGATCAAGATCGAGAACCCGGCCGGCGGCGATCTGGCGCGGAAGCTGGGATGCGTCCCCGGGTTCAACCGGAAGCTGATGGGGACCAGTTATCTGGCGCAGAACGCCAATAAGAAATCGATGACGCTCAACCTCAAAACGCCGGAAGGGAAGGAGATCTTCCGCACACTGGTGAAAGGGGCCGACGTCCTTGTGGAGAATTTCCGTCCCGACGTGATGAAACGGCTCGGGCTTGCGTACGACGTCCTGGCCGGGATCAACCCGCGGCTCATTTACTGCGCGATCTCGGGTTTCGGCCAGACCGGTCCTGACGCGCTGAAGCCCGCGTATGACCAGATCATACAGGGCCTCAGCGGCGAAATGGCGATCAACGGGGACGAGCGGCTTCACCCGCTCCGGTCCGGTTTCCCGGTATGCGATACGGTCGGGGGACTCAATGCAGCCTTCGCGGTCATGGCGGCCCTGTACGGCCGCGAGAGGACGGGGGAGGGACAGTTCATCGACGTCGCGCTCCTTGACTCGATCATGCCCCTGATGGGGTGGGTCGTGGCAAACCTCATGATCGGGGGACAGCAGCCGGTGCTGATGGGGAACGAAAACTTTACGGCGGCTCCCTCCGGGGTGTTCCGCACCCGGGACGGCTACATCAATATCGCGGCGAACAAGCAGGAGCAGTGGGAATCGGTCGCCGACGTCCTCGGCCTCCCGGAGTTGAAGGCCGATGCGCGGTTCAGGGAACGGGATGACCGGAAAAAAAACCGGAAAGAGCTCACGCCGCTCCTTGAGGAGAAGCTCATGCAGGGGGAAACGGCGGCGTGGGTGGAGAAACTGAATGACAGCGACGTCCCCGCCGGCGCGATACTCACGCTGGAGGGAGCGGTACATCAGCCGCAGGTCGCACACAGGGATGCATTCGCCACTGTCGCTGTTCCGGGCATAGGCGATCTCCGGGTGTTCAACCTGACTGCAAAGTTCTCGAAGACGCCCGCCCGGGTCACAGCTCCTCCTCCCGCTCTCGGAGAGCACACGCGCGATCTGCTCGGGGAGATCGGGTACACGGAGGAGGATGTCTCGAGGCTGAAAGAGGCGGGGGTCGTGTAAGGAATTTCAAAGGAGAGAAGCATGGGAATGACAGTTGTCGAAAAAATACTTGCACGCGCCTCCGGGCGGGCCGGGGTCAGGGCGGGGGATGTCGTCGAGCCTGCCGTTGATCTCGCGATGTCGCATGAAAACGCAGCGCTCGTCATCAACCAGTTCCTCGAGATATACGGGGGGACGGCCCTGGAGCCGCTGGTCTGGGATCCGTCCAGGGTTGCAATCATTTTCGACCACAGGGTCCCCGCGGAATCGGCCAAGACGGCAAGCAACCATAAGAGGGTCCGGGAATTTGTCGCGAAGCACGCGATAAGCAAGTTTCACGATATCCGCGGCGACACGGGGGGGATCTGCCATCAGGTCCTTCCGGAGAGCGGCTATGTCCGTCCCGGCTCCGTGGTTGTCGGCACCGATTCCCACACGACGAGCCACGGCGCCCTGGGTGCGTTTGCCTTCGGCATCGGTGCGACGGAAATGGCGAGCGTCTGGGCGCTGGGGGCAGCGTTGAACGTCGAAGTCCCCGGGACAATCAGGGTCGAAGTGACCGGCGATTTTCCCCCGTTCGTCGGCCCGAAGGACCTCATACTCCACCTGATCGGCCGGATAAGCGCCCAGGGGGCCAACTTCAAGGTGATTGAGTTTCACGGAAAGACCATCGACACGATGTCCACCTCCGGAAGGCTTGTCCTGTGCAACATGGCGGTGGAGGCGGGCGCCACGTCCGGCATCGTCCCCGCCGACGGAGAAACCGCCCGCTATCTCAGAGAGGAGGCGGGAGTGGAAGGCCCGCAGCCGGCGACAGCCGCCGATCCCGACGCATCCTATGAACAGATTGTCTCCATCGACGTCTCGTCCCTCGTTCCCCAGGTCGCCTGCCCCCACACGGTGGACAACGTCAAACCTGTCACCGAAGTCGCGGGGACGAAGGTGGACCAGGTCGTCATCGGATCGTGCACGAACGGGCGGCTCGACGATCTTGAAGTCGCCGCCGGGATACTCCGGGGGAGGAAGGTCGCCCGCGGGACCCGCATGCTGATATTCCCCGCCTCGGGGAAGATCTACGCACAGGCGCTCCGGAAGGGGCTGATCGCCGATTTCATGGCCGCCGGGGCGGTCGTCATGAACCCCGGATGCGGTCCATGCCTGGGCGTGCATGAAGGGGCGCTGGGAGACAATGAGACCGCCCTCTCAACGACGAACAGGAACTTCAAAGGACGGATGGGTAACTCCTCCGCGTCCGTCTATCTCTGTTCGCCGGCCGTTGCCGCCGCTTCGGCACTCGATGGGGTCATCACCGATCCGCGGAAAGGAAGGGACTGATCATGGGAAAAGTCGTGCTGAAACTCGAGGACGACATCTCGACGGATGTGATTTATCCGGGACGCTACATGGCCACGGTCCTCCCCTCCGAGACCCCCCGGTTTGCGTTCGCGGACATGACGGATTTCAACGGGGCGCTCACGGCCGGGCGTGTGCCGCCCGGGAGCATGATCGTAGCGGGGAAGAACTTCGGATGCGGCTCGTCGCGTGAGCAGGCGGTCTCCGCGCTCAAAGGCCACGAGCTGACGATTGTGGCGCACAGCTTCGCCCGGATATTCCTGCAGAATGCGATCAACCTCGGGCTCCGCATCGTGACGGCGCCCGGGATCGAGGCGGCCGGGGGGGACGAGATGAGCGTCCGCGGAGAGACGGTCGTGAACGAGACTTCCGGGGCATCGTACCCGGTCGTGAAACTGCCGCAGGCGAGACAGGCGATCATCGATGCCGGGGGGTTGATTCCCTTCACACGGAAGCGGCTCCTTCAGAAGAAGTCGGGCGATTCGCACAACTGATACGCGAAAACGGGGCGAGCGACTATGGGTGCGGCAGAACTGACAAAAACGAAACACAAAGTCTATACGTACAAGACGAACACATCGTGGACGGAAGGGAAGTCGGGGACTCTTTCAGCCGAAGGGAAACCGATGCTGAAGATCACAAGCCCCCCTGAGTTCCGGGGGGAACCCGGCATGTGGACTCCCGAGGATATGTTCGTCGGCGCCGTGGAGGTGTGCCACATGGCGACATTCCTCGCATTCGCCGCCAGGAAGCAGATCCCGATCACCTCCTACAGAAGCCATGCAAACGGCGTTCTCGAGTTCGTGGACGGCGATTACCGGTTCACGCGGATCGTCATATTCCCGACGATCGTCGTGGCGAGCTCGACGTCCGAAACCGACGTCCATGCCACACTGCGTGAAGCTCAGCGGCATTGCCTCGTTACCAATTCCATTGCCTCGATCGTCGAGGTCAATCCGACCCTGATTATGGAGTAAAGCGCCCCAAACGTCCAAAAACCTTATATTTTGCCCGTTTTCATCCTCTCTATCCTTGAATTTGGGGCTGGATCTCAGTACACTGTGATAGGCGCACCATGCGCCGTTCATCGGACAAAGGCAGGAATTGTGCATGGCCTCCCCTTTTTCAAACGTCGATTTACAGCTTCTCAGGAAGTATGACAGGCCGGGGCCCCGCTATACCAGCTACCCCACCGCCCCGCTCTTCAGTGCGGCATTCACCCCCGATGATTATCGCCGCGAGATTGTCGCGACGAATCACGCGGGGGCGTCGGGGGAGGTGTCGCTCTATTTTCATTTTCCATTTTGCGACACGCTCTGCTATTTCTGCGGCTGCACGATGCTCATCACCCGCGACCGGGACCGGATCGAAGAATACAACCGCTATCTCAGGAAAGAGATTGACGCGATCGCTCCGATGATTGCGCCGGACCGGCGCGTCGTCCAGGTCCACTGGGGAGGAGGGACCCCCACCCATCTGTTCCCGGACCAGATCCGGGACATGGGAGATTACATCAGGAGCTCTTTCCGCATCGACCCGTCGGCGGAGATGAGCGTCGAGATCGATCCGCGCGAGCTTACGCGTGAGCACCTTGTCGCGCTCCGCGACGCGGGTTTCAACAGGATGAGCATGGGGGTGCAGGATTTTGACGCGGAGGTGCAGGAAGCGGTGAACCGCGTACAGCCCGAGTCGATGTCGCGCCGGGTGTATGACTGGGCGCGCGAGCTCGGGTTCACGAGCATCAATCTCGATCTCATTTACGGACTTCCGTTCCAGACGCCCGGCTCGTTCGAGACCACGGTGAAAAAAGTGATCGGGTTCGGTCCCGACCGTATCGCCGCGTTCAACTATGCCCATGTCCCCTGGTTGAAACCGCATCAGAAACTGATCCGTCCGGACGATCTTCCTTCACCGGAAGTGAAGCTGGAGATACTCAAGATGACGATCGAGATGCTCTGTTCCGGCGGGTACGAATATATCGGCATGGACCACTTTGCGCAGCCGGCCGATGAGCTCGCCCGGGCGCAAAAGTCAAAGACGCTCTATCGCAATTTCCAGGGTTACTCGACAAAATCCGGCGCCGACCTCTACGGGTTCGGCATGTCCGCGATAAGCCACTTCAGGGAAAGCTACGCACAGAACACGAAGAACCTCCCCGAGTACTACCGGGCGCTGGATGAGGGAAAGTTCGCCACGCGGGTCGGCTACCGGATGACGGACGACGATCAGATCCGGAAATTTGTCATCATGCGGCTGATGTGCGATCTGGAGCTTGACACGAACCAGGTGGAGCGGAAATTCGGGATCGTGTTCGATACCTACTTTGAATCGTCGCTGCATGACCTCGCGCAGTTTGTCGACGAGGGACTCGTGAGGTTGGAGGGAACGACGATCTCCATCGTCGGCGCCGGGAGGCTCCTTCTGAGGAACATCGCGATGTGTTTTGACGCCTACCTGAATACGATGTCTGCTCATAAGCCGGTATTCTCACGGACTGTGTAGACGGGGAGCACTGAATAATCCGGCAAAACCGGCCGTTTTTCAAGTTCCCCCCTCCTCCTTAATTCGCAAAATTCCAGAGATTCTCCTTGACAAATTCTCTGTTCTTCGTTATACTCCGGATGTAAGCGCTTACATGTTCCGTTCTCTTTTTTTTCCGCACCCATGTAAACGTTTACATCCTCCTTGCACTCTTCGCCTTCTCCTCTATAGAGGCGGTTCATGAGCGTCACAATTCGGGAAGTTGCTTCACGTGCCGGCGTCTCCATCGCGACCGTGTCGCGCGTCTTCAACAACTCGGATCCCGTCGATGAGGGGACCCGTGAGCGGGTGAAGAAGGCGGCCACGGAGCTCCGCTATATCCCCAATGTCCTCGGGCGGAGTCTCAGCATGCGGAGGACCGATTCGATCGGCCTCCTCCTCCCGGATCTTTTCGGCGAGTTCTTTTCCGAGGTCATACGCGGATGCGATCAGACGGCGCAGAGGAATCACTACCAGCTCCTGGTCTCCAGTTCCCATAACAACCGGAAACAGATCGAGACGGCGCTCCGTATGATGCGCGGCCGGGTCGATGCGCTCGTGATCATGTCTCCTCACATCGACGCTGAAACCCTCAACGAGAACCTTCCCCGGACCCTCCCCGTCCTCCTGCTCGACTGCCGGGTGGAATCCAACGGGTTTGACTCGCTGAACATCGACAACGAAGAGGGGGCGGCGGCGATGACGAAGCACCTCCTCTCCCACGGCCACACGCGCATTGCGATAATCAAGGGGACCGAAGGGAACGTGGACGCTGCGGAGCGGCTGCGGGGGTACTGCAATGCCATGCAGGGGGCGGGTGTCCCGCCGGACGGGCGGCTCCAGGTTGCCGGAGATTTCACCGAAGCCTCCGGCTACGAGGCCGTCGGGGCTCTCCTGGCTGTGTCACCGCCGCCGACGGCGATATTCGCCTCGAACGACTCCATGGCGATCGGCGCCCTGAGCGCGCTGCGCGACAGGGGGATCCAGATACCGGAGCAGATGGCTCTCGCGGGATTCGACGACGTGCCGGTAGGGTCGTATCTCTCGCCGGCGTTGACATCGGTCCATGTCGGGATCAACAACCTGGGGATCAAGGCGATCGAGACAGTCCTCCATGCGGTACGGAACAAGAACGCGCATCATAAACAGCAGATTATTCTCTCCACGTCGCTCAAGATCCGTGAATCATGCGGTTGTACCGGCGAACACTAATCCATCATTCGACGACAATCCTTCAAAGGAGGTGGTAGGGGGCGAACCGTCACACTTACTGGGCTGCGGGTTCCAGATGTCGACAAAGGGTGATGTCGTTCTGTATTCACCCATGGGAAGAGAGCTTCTCTTCTCAATTCACAAATCACAGGAGGCAAGCGTCATGAAGACAAGACTTTTCATGATGGTATTGTTCGTCACGGTCGTCTCGTCCCTGACGGGGTTCGGCCAGGTAAAGAGGACCGACGCGATATGGGGCCGCTCGACGACGAATACCATGGTTCTGGATGGAAAGCTGAACGAAGCGGACTGGGCGGTTGCCGAGTCCATCAAGATCGTCTACGGGCAGGATGCGGGGATGCCGGCAAGCGGATGGCACGATGAGAACGGCATTAACCCCCCGGCAGATCCGACGAATGCCACGGTCAAGTTCCTTCTGAAAGCCGACACGCTCTGGGTCGGGATCGTTGCAAAGGACAAATCGATCGGTGCCGGACTGTTCAACTGGTTCGACGGCATACTGGCGAACATACGGTACCGCCAGGCGCAGGGATACCTGCCCAACCCGATCAACCCGGGGTGGAACCTGAACCAGGAGAACGAGATCTTCTATGCCTGGTGCAATGAGACCTGGGCGGACACGCAGACGTCATTCAAAGGCGCCGTCCCGGCATTCCTCGGACAGCTCGGGAGCCCCCAGTACGTCCACCCGCGTCCGGATTCCCTCAAAGCGTTCTGGGACGCCGCCACCACGGTGCAGGGGAAGGTCAACAACGACTCGACCGCCGATACGTCATGGACGACGGAGATGCGTTTCAGTCTGAAGAAATTCGGATACGACGTCACGCAGTCCGGCGGGGACGTGGTGATGTTCAGCCTGTCGATCTATGACGGCGATTACGAGTGGCCGATCGACACCACCAAATTCTCCGGGAACCGGACCTGGGCGCAGTGTGCCTGGGGGAACACGTCGACCGGCGATCATATCAGGATATTCGGACGTTCCGATGTGACAGCCAGCTCCGGGCCGGTTCCGGTTATCCCCCCTGACTACGTCGTCAAGGGGGCGGGAACGGCGCCGGGGATTGTCTTTGACGGGAAGCTGAACGATGCGGCGTGGGGACTCGCGCCGAGCATCCAGATGCAGTACGGTAACAACACGATCCGGAATGCCTATCCCAATACACTCAAGTACAGAAGCGGGCAGCAGCAGCCGACCGTGAACGGGGGGACCGCCTCGGTCCTCGATCCGAACCTCGTGACCGTGAAATACTTCTACAAAGCGGACACGCTGTTTCTCGGGTTCGATGTCAAGGACCAGGTCGTCCAGTATTCCACGAACTCCGACCGCTGGGACGGCTTCCGCGTGACGATCAACGACCGCACACTCCGCGATCCGGGAGATCACAACCTGGTCATCCGGAGCCTGACGTTCATCGTCGACTCCCTCGGTCATGCGAAGAGGATGGATGACCTCTCCACGTGGGACACTGCGGGGACTGCGGCACAGGTCGTTCTCGCGCTCAAGGGGGGAACCACGGTCGATACGCTCGGTACGAGCGCCGACTCCGGGTACACCGCCGAGATGAAGATCGTCCTCCCCAAGTTCGGGTATACGGCCGGCAGGGGTGACGGCGTTCTCTTCCTCGGCATCACCGCGTTCGACGGAGATTCGTTCACCCCGGCTGCCAACAGCTACGGGACGCGCACGTGGTTCGGCCGCGGCGACAACGGCAACTACTCCGACGGTCCGGCATGGTTCTACATGGACCCCAATGCCACGATCACGTCGGTCGCCTCGAACGGAAACTCTCTCCCCGCAACCTTTGCATTGCTGGGGAACTACCCGAATCCGTTCAACCCGACGACGAACATCAAGTTCCAGATCGCTCGCTCGAGCGAAGTCGCGCTCGAAGTGTTCGACGTTCTCGGCCGCCTGGTCTCCTCCCGGAGCCTTGGCGTGACCGCCCCGGGTGAACACGCGGTTGATTTCAACGCGTCCAACCTCGCGTCGGGCACGTACTACTACAGGCTCAAGATGGTCTCCACGGGCGCGACGCTCGTCGGAAAGATGCTGTTGCTGAAGTAACTCTTTGTTGCTCCGGCACGCCTTCGGCGTGCCGGAGCAATCTGTTTCTCCCGTCAATCTTCTCTTCGCCGCACAGACCGGCCACTTTGCAACGGGAAGCACGCATATGAACGCAGACCTCAGACGTTTCTGCAGAACCCTCCCCGCACTACTCGCGGCTCTTGCCGTCATCGGATCGGGCACGTCGTTCGGCGGGACGACCGGGAAACTCTCGGGGCGCGTCCTGGACGACAAAAAAGAGCCCCTCCCGAACGCGGCGGTCGTCATCGTCGGCACGACGCTCGGGGCAGTGACCGATCTCGACGGCTACTATGCGGTACTGAATATTCCTCCCGGCACGTACACGGTCCAGGTACGCATGGTCGGCCGCCGGGCCTATTCGGTAAAAGGGGTCGAGATTACCGTCAACAACACCACGAAGCTGGACGCCGTCCTTGAAGACGAGTCGATCACGACGGAAGCTATTGTTGTGACCGCGCAACGGCCGGTTGTGGATGTGGGACTGACGAGCACGGTCGCGACTGTCACAGACAAAGACATCAAGGCCCTTCCGGTTCAGGAGCTTGCCGATATCGTCAACCTGCAGGCAGGTGTCGTCGGCGGCCACTTCCGCGGCGGCCGCGCGGGCGAGGTGCAGTATCAGGTCAACGGCGTTTCCGTCAACAACGTGTTTGACAATACCTCCACCGTGAAGATCGACCGTTCGCTGATCCAGGAGGTTCAGGTGATCACCGGGACGTTCGACGCCGAGTACGGACAGGCGATGAGCGGTGTCGTCAACACCGTCCTCAAGACCGGCGGCGAGACATTTACGGCCAGCGGCGAGGCGATGGGGGGCTCATTCGTATACTCGGGCGGGGGCGTTCGCCCCCTGTCGTATAAATTCCGGCCGGCGACGACGAAGAATTTCCAGGCGAGTTTCAGCGGGCCGACAGGTTTGCCGGATACCTACTTCATACTCAGCGGCCAGAGGTATGCATTCGACGACTACCTGTACGGCACGCGATTGTTTCTGCCGACCGACACGTCGATCGCCAGGACCATTGACTTCCGCCACTCCGGCGACGGCAAGGAAGTTCCCCTGGGATCACTCAGGCAATGGAACGGACTCGCGCAGATCACGAACAAATCCATCCCGTCGGTGGCGATCACGTATTCGGCGACGTTCAACATCATCGACGGAAGGTTGATCGGCAACGGCTCCTCGCTCGATCCGTATTTCCAGTGGCGGCTCAATCCCGACGGCCGGAAGATACCGCACACCCGATCGATCGTGCACGGCCTCGATTGGACGCACACGGTGTCCCCTTCGACGTTCTACACGGTGAGCGCCCGGCAGAACTATTTCGACTACTACGAATGGGCGTACGATGATTTTTACGACCCCCGGTACGACGCCGCGCGTAATCCCCAGTCGTTCCCCTTCAATTTTTCCTATCCGTATAATTACCTGAACGGTGCGGTCGTCCAGGGCGTGGATTTCAGCCGTTACGAGCAAAAGACGAACACGTTTCTTCTCAAGGCTTCCGTCACGAGCCAGGTCAGCCGCGACCACCAGCTCAAATTCGGCGTGGAGCTCCAGGATTCGAGAATGGAATTCGGGACCGCGGGGACGCTCGTGTACCTGAGCGGCCTGAACCTGACGCGCATCGTCAATCAGCCTCCCGGGTACCCCGGCGTCCAGACGTACTATCCGATCTTCGGGGCGGCGTACGCCCATGACATGATAGAATGGAACGACCTGACGATCCGTGCGGGAGTCCGGTTTGAATACTTCAACGGGCGGTCGTACTACCCGAGCGATCTCGCCAACCCCGCGGATTCCATCAAGGGCGCCCCGACTTCCTATCCGGTGCGCACCACCCCCAAGTATTCCGTCGCTCCGAGGTTCGGCCTCTCCTACCCGGTGAGCGTCCGCTCCTCCATTTACTTTTCTTACGGACATTTTTATCAGCTCCCGAACCTCCAGGACATGTTCTCGAATAATTTCTATGAGCGCCTCGGCCTGCTGCAGGGGGGCACGCCGGACTTCACGGTGATGGGGAACCCGAACGTGAAGCCCCAGCGGACGGTCCAGTACGAATTCGGGTACAAGAACGCCGTCACGGACTGGCTCGGTGTGTCCGTGAACCTCTTTTATAAGGACATCAGGGATCTCCTGGGCACACGGTTCATACTGACGTACTCGAGCAGCCAGTACTCGCGTCTCGATAACATCGACTTCGGCAACGTGACCGGGTTTACGCTCGCACTGGACCAGCGCCGCGTCGGGATCGTAAGCTCCACGCTCGACTACACGTGGCAGCTGGCCCAGGGAAATTCGAGCAATCCCCAGGAATCGGCAAACCTCGCACAGGCGAACCAGGACTCCCGCCCCCGCACGGTCCCGTTCGACTGGGATCAGCGTCACACGCTGAACCTCACAGTCCAGGTCTCAGAGCCGGAGAGCTATTCTGTGAGCACGGTCATCCGGTATGCGAGCGGCCAGCCCTACACCCCGTCCATCGCTTCGGGGTACGGGTCGCTGATCGAGACCAATTCGGGGCGAAAACCGGACGGAGTGCTTGTCGACCTCAGGTTCGAAAAATACTTCGTCGTGGCCGGGTGGAACCTGAGTCTGTTCGCCCGCGTGTTCAACCTCTTCGACGCTTCCTATTTCAACGGGTTCGTCTTCCAGAGTACGGGGAGCCCCTCGTATTCCATCACGCACTCCACCGGCGACCAGAACACACTGATGGATCCGACCCGGTTTTATCCGCCCCGCCGCGTGGAGGTGGGCATTTCGATGAATTCACCACAATAGAGACGACCGCAGGGAGACCAGCCATGAACCACACTCGAGTTCTTCTCCTCGCCCTGGCGATCGCGCTGCCGGCTTCCCGACTGTGCGCGCAAATCGACCCCCCGGCCCCTTTGCGGGGGACCTCCACTGCCGAGCGGAAGGGGACGCATGACGCCAACGACATAAGGACCGAATTCTGGAACTTCGGCATGGTCGGCAACTACCCGCCGGATCCGCTGAACGTGGACCTGACGACGTTTCATTCGGTGGAGGTGCCGAAGGGCTCGGGGGTGAACTACAGCGACGGCACGACGCCGTTCGTCCTCGCGCAGATCGATCCGGGAACCGGCGTGCCGGTCTACGTCATGGAAACCGGGTATCGCGAGCGGCAGGCATCGCGGTCGAACGGGCAGATAATGCGGTTCGAGCCCCGTCCGGGGTACTTCCAGGCGAGCACCTCGATCAATGCGGCCCTCTCGCCCGCGATCAGCAACGACCCGCGGACCTGGCCGAACACGTGGCCGGACAAGGATCATACCTGGGACGGGACGTGGGACGGCTATTTCGGAAAGCGCCCCGCAGCCGACCAGGAGAGTTTTACGGTGATGGACGACGACTATTACGACGACAAGCAGCTCTGGCCGAATTACCATCCGGACAGCAAGGACCTGACGCGGCACGGTCTCGGCATGCGTGTCGAAGTCCGCGGGTTCCAGTGGTCGAACCCGGAGTCGCAGGACGTTATATTCTGGCATTACGACATCACCAACGAGGGGACGGTCGATTATCCCGCCGCGGGACTGGGGGAGAATATCATATTCGGCCTCTATATGGACTCCGGTGTCGGAGGGTCGGCCATCTCCTGCGACGGTATCGCGGAATCGGACGACGACAATGCATACTATGACAATTCGATCGCGGGATTGAATCTCGTCTATACGTGGGACGTCTACGGGCACGGCGTGGGGCTCGGGACGCTGTGTGCGCCCACCGG
>PMND01000056.1 GCA_003161955.1 Ignavibacteriota bacterium
TTCTTCCGCTCAAAACGGTATTCGCCGGAAGGATCGCTCTGTTTCATTGCCACGACCCTGCCTGATTCTGTGACGAATTCGACCAGGTTGTCGGAGAATTGTTTCACGCGGAATTTGCCCGGCTTCCAGGGTTCCAGCTGGACCCTCGGGGTACCGGGAGCGGGCTGGCGAGTGGAGTGTTCATCTACGGGTTGAGACCGGGTGCTCCCGCGCCTCATCGGCCGGGGACCATGACCGTAGCGCACTAAGACGCAACTTCCAGGGCTCGCTACAGTATAATGAGGTGTACCGTCCTTTCCCTGTCCTTCCCGAATTCGAGAACCTCCTGTGCGTCTATCGCCGGCAAAAAGCGTCACATGTCTGATTTTCATCTCCCTTGTTTCCTGCGCGAACTCGGCGGCATTCGAGATGCCCGATTTCGCCAAACCGGAAATCCGTGCCGCACTGATCGAGGGGAACATCAAACTTACGGGAAATCTGGATGACCCGCGCTGGAAGACCGCACAGGCCGTCACACTCGACTACGAGCTCCAGCCGGGAGAGAACACGCCTGCCCCCCAGAAGACGATTGCGCGTGTCTTATACAATGCCGAGTACGTGTATTTCGGGTTCGACTGCAGGGACACGGATCCGCAGGCGATACGCGCCCACATCAGCGACAGGGACAAGATATTCGACGACGACTTTGTCGGCATAATTCTCGACACATACGGCGACTACCAGCGCGCGTACGAGTTTTTCGTGAACCCTTTCGGCATTCAGGCGGACCTGCTCAGGACCGGGACAAACGAGGACGACAGTTTCGACGCAGTGTGGGAAGCGGCCGCGGCAGAGAACAAGGAGGGATGGACCGCCGTCATGGCGATACCCTTCAAGAGCATCCGGTTCCCTGCCAGCCAGGAACAGAGGTGGTCGCTGACACTCGGGAGAATATATCCGCGGGCCAGCCGCTCGCTCCTCTCCTGGACTCCCCTTGACCGGAACAACCCCTGCCTGCAATGCCAGGGAGGATATCTGAAGGGAATCACCGGCGTGCAGTCGGTCTCCTCGGTCGAGCTCCTGCCGTACGTCGTCGGCCAGCAGAGCGGCCAGGTCGGCGACGACTCCGACCCCTCCTCGCCGTTTGAGAATGGAAAACCAAAGGGGAGGATCGGCGGGGGCATCCGGTTTTCGCCCACTCCCGACNNGCGCGTGTGAACGGGAAATCAGGCTCCCTCTCGTTTTCGTACCTCGCGGCACTGGACCGGAACACCCCGTATATCGTCCCCGGAGAAGAAGGGAGCGACGTCGTTGAGAGCCACGAGCAGTCGTTTTCCAATGTCGTGCGGGGTCGGTACGATTTCGGGAACGAGTCATATGTCGGCGGGATGATGACGACACGGAACTCGACAGGTGCGCACAATTATGTGGGCGGGATCGACTGGAATTATAAATTTATGGGGAACAATTCGTTCCGCGGCGAGATGTTCCTCTCCGACACGAAAGAACTGACTGACCTGGACCTCTTCTCCGATACACGGCAGTTCGGATCGACCGGACACGACGCCGCGCTCAACGGGGAGCAGTACAGCGGATCAGGTACGTACCTTTCTNNATGTTCAACCAGTGGTATTCCTTCTATCCCAACAACGCGCTTGTCGATATGTGGGCGCCGGAAATCGATGCAGGAATCCACTACAACTATGACGGCGTCAAGAAAGAACAATGGGTGTTGCCGAACGCCTACGCACAGCTCAAAGGACAGATCAACATCAACGCGGTCTATTTTCTTATTAATGACGAACTGTTCAAGGGGGTACAGTTCCGGAATATCAACAGGGTGTCGTTCAACCTGAACTCCCGTCCGTCGAGCGTTCTCTCTCTCAACGGCAATTTCGCGTTCGGCAGATTTATCAACCGCTCCGACGCGCCGGCTCTCGGCACCGGGCATACGATCAATCTGACGGCCCTGATAAAACCGACGTCGCAGTTTCAGATCGAACTGGACTTCTCACGGGCCCGGCTTAAAGGCCTCGACACGGGGGAGCTCTTTTTCGACGGATATATCGCCCGCTCGGTGGGGATCTACCAGTTCACGTCGGAATTCCTGCTCCGACTGATAGGGCAGTATGACCAGTTCAACAACAGGATCGACATCTATCCGCTGTTCAGCTACAAGCTGAACCCCTACACCATATTCTACGCGGGCTCGACGTACAGCCTGACGGATTACGGTACCCCGTTCGGGACAAATCAGACCGTCAGGCAGTACTTCCTCAAGCTGCAGTACCTCTTCAGGACATAACCGACCTGGAGATCCCGTGAAAGAGCGGCGGGACCTCCCTTCTGATTCCGCCCGCGACGACGGTTACTTCTTTACGGTGGCGCCTCCGGCGCCACCGTTGGGGGAGACGCCGACGTCGAGACCGTAAAGAGTCTCCACCGCGGAGGGGTCGTCGGTCCCCGTGTCGTTGTTGTCGTCCGGGATCCGGTGATTGACCGGCTTCAGGTGACGGAGATACACAAGCACAGCGTACCGGTCCTCCGGCGTCCAGTTCGAGTAGGCCGCCCAGGGCATATCACGGTAGTGCGCGACCCGTCCTTCCGGGAGGAGCCCGGACCGGAGCACGCGCTGGACCTGTTCGTCCGTGCGTCTGGCCAGGCCGGTTTCCGNNGAAAGATAGGCATCCCACTTCGGCCCCTGATCCCCGAGCGGCGTGTGGCAGCCGCTGCAGTCGTTCACCGTTGCGATGTACTTCCCGCGCTCCGCGATGGCGCGCACCGCGGGATCGGTGATCCCGTCAAGCGAGGGGGCGGCCTCAACGGTCTGCCGGGTGAATTCCTCAGGCGGGATGAGCGTGAACGGCGGTATGAAATAGAGGAACGCGAAAAAAGCGATCACGGCCAGTGTGCCCACAATTATCCCGATCCATTTGAATACCTTTTTCATTGCCGGCCCTCCCCTGTTGACTGTCCCATCCCGGCTTCATTCGCGGAGATCGCTTTTTCCTTCAGCGTTCCCGCGTTCCCCGGGAAGACGTGTAGAGGGATGTCTTTCTTGAGTATGAGGGCCTGGAACTTCCCCCAGAAATAGGAGAATATGTTCGGCGACTGTGGATCCGGAATCTTATTGTACACCGGGGGGATTGTCCGGAGGTATGCCACGATGGCATCCAGATCGTCTGGTTTCATCGAGGCAAACGCGGGCCACGGCATCGGATAGGGGATCATCCGCTTTCCATTCCGGCGGATCCCCTTCGTCAGGAACGTCTTAATCTGCTCGTCTGTCCAGTTTCCGAGTCCCGTCTCCTTGTCCGACGTCAGGTTGTA
>PMND01000097.1:0-722 GCA_003161955.1 Ignavibacteriota bacterium
ACCGATGAGGGCTTGCGATTTGCGTAATTGAAGAACGCTATCCCGGTCTTACCCCTTGCAACTTCCTTGCCCGAAGCCTTATTCACCATGCGGAAGAGGAAATCACAGCCGATCTCCCCTATGTCCGCCACAGCCACATCGATCGTCAGAACGTCGCCGTAGAATGCCTCCGAGCGATACACGACGACGGCATCCGTCATGATAATCCCGACACCGGTCACATCCTGTTCCGTCCAGCCATGGGAGCGGAGGAAGCGCATTCGTGCCTCCTGTGCGAGCGAAAGCACTGCATCATTGCCAAGATGTCCGCCGTAGTTGATGTCGGACACCCGGAGTGGTATTTCGGTCGTGAACAGAAACCGGTCCGGCAATTTAAGTCGCACTCTGGACATGACGAGGACTCCTCTGCTGGGTTACATCTGGAATGTAGACATTGGGCCGATCCATGTCAATCAGGAAGGAGATGAAGCGGGTTACTCTACGACCCGGTTCATCCACAGGTTGAAGACGACTGCCTCGACCGGTTTCGGGATGTCTTGTCCATAGCGTTCCATTGTGGTATATTCCAGACACGGAAACACGACGAGAGACGATAGAGGTATGGCTTCATTCCTTAAGAATCGCGCTGCCCTGAAGCGCTACGCATGGCTCTCCATCACCGCCGCCATCGTCAATATCACGCTGAAGGGCGGAGCGTACTTCCTGACCGGCTCGGTCGGGCT
>PMND01000097.1:737-6501 GCA_003161955.1 Ignavibacteriota bacterium
CAGGTGGGACTGGGTCTGGGGATTTCTCTCGTTGCTTCAATGGTGAACCTGGGCGTCTCTTTGAGCCTTTCCCAGGCCGGGAAGCGATTCCAGTCTGTCACACTCGAATCAGACGCCCGACATCTGATGACGGACGTATGGACGTCAGGAGGCGTGCTGATCGGGGTCGCTGCTGTCGGATTGACAGGATGGAACCGGCTCGATCCCATCGTTGCACTGCTGGTCGCGGCGAATATCGTCAGGTCGGGGGTGGGGATCGTCCGCCGCTCTGTGCTCGGATTGATGGATACCGCTCTCCCGCCCGGGGAGACGGACCAACTCGGACGCGTCCTTGGCACGTACAGGGAGACCGGAATTCAGATCCACGCATTGCGGACGCGCCAGGCGGGGGCACGCCGGTTTGTCTCGATGCATGTGATCGTGCCAGGAGCGTGGACAGTCCATGCGGGGCACCGCCTGCTGGAGAGAATTGAGGCCGACATCAGGAAGATTTTGCCCGGTGTCACGGTATTTACGCACCTGGAATCCCTGGATGACCCCGCCTCGTGGGATGACGTGACTCTCGACCGGGAATCAGAGGCCAGGCGCATGAGCGAAGGCACGGGGACATGATCAGGACACATTCGAACCACTCCCCGCTCAGGTCACCTCGTTGATCAATACGGGTACCCGATGGCAACATTCAACACGAGATTGTCTTTCCGCCATGACGCGCTCCCAAAATCGATCCTGTTGATGACCCACCTCTCCCCTTCCGGCAGATAGGGGACCCGCAGGGGAAACGCGAGATCAAACCGGAGAATAAAAAAGGACAGATCCAGCCTGATGCCGAAGCCGGTGCCCACCGCTATCTCATTGAGGAACGTTTTGCCCGAGAATGTCCCGCCCGGGCGATCGGGATCGTCGTTCCTCAGCCAGATGTTCCCCCCATCCACAAACAACGCACCGCGGACAACGCTCACGATGGGGAACCTGTACTCAATATTTGCTTCGAGCTTGATATCGCCCGCCTGATCGAGGAACGAATGTGCGAGGAGGCTGTCGGGCGTTCTGTATGAGCCCGGCCCGAGCGCCCGCGCGTCGAATGCACGCACACTGTTGCTCCCCCCGATGTAGAACTGCTTGACGTATGGAAGCGTGGAGGAATTTCCGTGCGCAATTCCTATGCCGGCGATCAGGCGGCTTGCAATCGACGATGATTCGTTGTTTGTGTTGTAATAATGCCGCACATCCACATCGAACCTTGAATACTCGGAATAGGGAGTGCCCAATACCGTGTACGGATTGGCCGGAGTCCCCCCCGCGACATGAAAGACCGACTGTGCGAGATGAATAAGGTTTCCCGAGAGATCAACGCTACCCTTGAAGTACATATGGTTCTTCAGGTCCTTCTCAAGCTGATCGGTATACGTGAAGGAATAGGTCTGGCCGATCGTGAATTGTTCTTCAAAACTCTTGCGCAGGAAGGTGTTCGCGGCCAGGAGGTCTTTGAATTGTTGTGTCGTGTTCGTCAGATGGGCGAACGTGACCGCAATTGGATTAAAGGAGTGCTCCTTACTCAACGTCTCTTTCCAGACATACCCAAACGAGGCATCGACTGAAAACATCTGGTAGTACTGGATGCGATGCAATAACCTGAGTCCCAGCGCCGTACGGGTTTTCGGTACAAAGAGGCTTGAGCCGTTCTCCACTGCGAAGGGAATGAGAAACTTCGGGATTTCAAGCTCGCCGAGAGATCCAATCTCAAACGAAGTTCCGCTGGATTGCGCTCCCCGGACAGGTATCTCGACACCTGCCTCGACGGTCAGCTTGAACAGCTCCGCTCCCCGGAGCAGATTCCTGTTGAGAAAGCTCGAATTGAACACCGGGCCCACAAGGTCGTTCGATTTGGAGACTCCCTGCAACTCAAAGCGAATCGTTTTCGAGAAAAGCGGCGTGAGATAGATGTGAGCGTCGAGGCGGGGCATCCCAGCCGAATCGGCCCGGACCATCCGGACGCTCACATACTTAAACACCCCGAGGTTCATCAGTCTGTTCAGGGTTTGATCGTGTTCGCGCCGGGCGTAGGGGGATCCCCTGACGAAAAAGACAGAGCGGATGATGAATTCGGGATCAAATGCCCTGTCAATATCGATGTAATGGAATCCGCCCGCGAGTACCGTGTCACCCGCAGGCACATTGACGCTGTCTCGATTGAGCGCATAGCCGGAGTAAATATAGACGTTGCCGATGATGTAGCTCCGCGTCGCCTCTTCCGGGATGCGATTTCGCAATATCAGGGATAGGTCGATCTTCCGCTCGCCGAGTGAGGTGTCCGCCTGGAAGAGGATAAAGTCAGGCGCAAAGAAGAACATTCCTTTCTCTTTCAATGCCGCATCAATGCGCACGCGCTCCTCCTGAAGCCTGGTCAGGTCGTAGGGATCTCCGATCCTGAGGACCGTCTCGTTCATTGTCGCCCGGATCGAACTGAGTAGTGGGGAATCGTCTCCTTTGACGGTGATGCTGTTGATCGTATAGGGAGGATGAATCGCAACATTGTATAAGACGCTTCCCGTTTTCTCCNNTCTTTGAAAATGCCGATGTTGTAGAGCCACAATTTTGCGCGAAATAGACCCAGGAATTTTCCGTTAGGTTCGGGGACGATCAATTTGTTCAGTTGACTTTCGAGGTCGCCACCTGCCGGTATCTCCCCCTTCTTCTCGATGTGCAGTTCGGCCCCGGTGTAGAGTTTTTCGCCCTGAGCAAGATACCCCGTGTTTGTGCAGCCNNTGGTTGGAAGGGTCCCCATCTAACGTTCTTCTCCCCCGCCGGACACGGGTGTGAGCGTGATTCCGAAAAGCCGGTCATAATCGATCGTGAAGACGATCCCGACGCCGGTCTCGACGAGGTCCCCCTCTATTGCGCCGGCATTGGTGTTCTGTCTGAACACCTGGAGCAGCCACCGCCCGTCTTCCGTCATCTTGTACGCCACCTTGATGTCCCCGGCAAAATTGTTGAGTGCATTTTGCTGGCTCCGCGGTCCTTCGAGATCGGCATTGCCTCCGACCTGGACGGTCACGCGTTCATCGAAGAGCTGTTTCGTAAGCGCGAGCTGCAATTGTGTCCGTCCCTCGGCAGTCCCCGTGGAATAGTCCTGATACGATTCCACGCCCACATTGAGGCCGACTCCCGGTATGAACTTTTCGGAGAGGCGATTCAGTTGTTCCGAAAGTATCTGGCTCACGCTGGAACGCGCAAAACCGGTAAGCCCGCCGTCACCGGCCGAGGCAAGAGGGCTCGACGATAAGAATCTTCCCAGAACGAGGAGTGCAAAAACCTGTTTGTTGAGCTCGGACTCCTGTCCGTTTATTTCGTTCAGTTTCGCGTAGATCGATCCCCCCAGGACACCACGGCCTTCCGGCGGCAGGTCAAGCCGGAAGTGAATGTTCGGCGCCAGCAACTTTCCGTCCAATGTAAGATAGACCTGGATCTGGAGCGTCTGTTTGTATTTGTTACGCTCCTCCTGACTC
Source organism: Ignavibacteriota bacterium (assembly GCA_003161955.1). GTDB lineage: Bacteria > Bacteroidota > Ignavibacteria > UBA10030 > UBA6906 > Fen-1273. Next base: position 4,247 of record PMND01000097.1, read on the forward strand.
AACCCGACGAGCTGGTCCTGAACCAGATCCAGGGCGGAGGTTTTCACCGTGTAGATTGCCGTAATGTCAACGTTAGCCTCCGTCACCCCTCCAAACCATGTGAGGCTGCTTCCTTTTGCAATCGCGAACTCACGACGAATGAACTGCCCGAACGAGAGCTGATATGAGCCGTCAGTGATCGCATACCGCCCCGTGACCGCCATTTTCCCGCTCGGGTCCACGGCGACACTGAAGGTCGCCTCACCCCGGATCACCAGTGAATCGCCGGCGATCGGATCGATCAGGATCCGCAACCGGGATTCTTTGTTGACCTCGACATTTGCAGTAAGATCGATGGATGAGTGCCACGTTCCTGTCGTGTCCCGCGTGCCCCCCGTTGCCGGTTTGCTCCGGGACATGATCGCATTCGACGGGTTTTTTACATCCAGGAATCTCACGATCCCGAAACGCTGTTGAACACCGGTCTCCGATTCCGGCAGGACAAAAGCAAAATCGGTCCCTTTGTCAAGTTGTGCCTGCATCCGGATGACCGGCTTCCGGTCATCGCCACTGACAGAGATATCGCTGTCGAGGAATACCGTTCCGTAGTACAATGCATCCCGGCTGGCCGGTTTGTTCATGAGGAGGAACTTCTTCGTAGACACGCGAAAGTCATAGCTGAAATTACGGAAGTTGCTTGTCAAGACACTTCCGCTCAATGATGCCTTGTTGCCAAGAGTGTCAAAGACCTCAAAAGAGCCGAAATGGATCCCCTTTCCATCGAAAATGACCCTGCCGTCAGCGATTCTCAAATACGAGCCGACTATCGCCGGATCGAAGGCGGTGTTGTTCAACGTCACGTTACCGGTAATGAACGGCTCCCTGATCGTTCCGGTCACTCTCATGTGACCGCTGGCAGTTCCCGAAAGACGCCGAATCGCACCGAATGTCAATGGCTCAATACTGGCTAGGTTCACTTTCTTCAAATCACACTCAAGGTTCAGCTCGCTGCCGCCTTCCTTGCTCCGATATTCTCCCTGGCCGGCGATGTCGTTGCCGTTGCCGGTAATATCCAGACTCACGGAGTAGACATTTTCTGTTTGATTGTTTGCCCGCAACGCAATGTCGCCCACCATCCTGCGGGCCAGCGAAAATTCACTGACCTTCACGTCTGAGGTGAATGCCCTTTGTTTCCCTTGATTCCGGAGCACAAGGATCCCATTCAGCACTCCCCGGACCAACCCGCTGTCACGCTCGACAACCCTGGACAATGTGGCGAGATCGAACCCGGCAAATGTCAGCGTCACAGGACGTTGCGGGGTATTCCCGTCCGCACTGTTCACTGACAGGCTTTGGCCGCCGCCGCTCAGCACGACGTTGCGCGCAATCAATCGCCCGCCACCGAACAGGATGGCATTGTCAGCAGGAACTTTCCATGCGGTGTTCTGAAATACGACTCCATCGGGGGAGAATCGCCATTGGTATCCGTCCGGCACGCTGGTACAATTCCCCGCAAGAAACATCTTGGTCTCGCCGTTACTTCCCGTGCTCCTCAACGCCGCCGCGATGCTGTCATGTCCGACGCTCGCACTGAGCTGGAGGTTCGTCAGAAGGAGCATTGAATCTGACACGGACCCGACGCTCAACGAGGCCTGAAGCAGGCGGGCATTCGAGGTGATCTTGAGCCGGAGGCTATCTATGTCGAAGCCCCCATAGGCAACTCCGGCAATATTGCCGATGAGATTCAGATCCCGTTTCTCACTGTCGTAATTCCCCTGGATATCCCCGGCGGTTAACCGGTCAAGCTGGGGGAAGAAGACCTCCGTGAACATCCGGGGATCGCGCAGGGCAATCTGGAACGTAAATGCCTGGGGTTTTGAGGTTTTCGCAGGGCCGGACTCGTGCAGATTGAAATACCGACCGAAATGGCCTCCCAGCGCCGCCGGCAAATCACCGATAGAGATCGTGCCGTCAAACGTTGCCGCAAGGAGTGCCGACTCAAGGCTGATGCGGGTTTCCTTCTCTTTGTTCACACAGGAGAACAGGAGAGAATCAACCACAAAACGCTTCCGGTTCTTGAGGATGACAACGTTACGAACGTCCACTGTTCCATTCATGTCATCGATGTTCTTGCCTGCAAGATTCGACGTTATCACGCCTGAGACGCGCACGTCATCCGGAGTGATCCGGAGGCGTTGCAGGTCGGCTCCCGCCACATCACACGTGAATCGGTATACAGGCTTCTCCTCGCTTGTGTTGACAGTTCCGTTGAATGT
>PMND01000097.1:6558-9957 GCA_003161955.1 Ignavibacteriota bacterium
CTGGTTTCTGAGTCCGGCCCCCTCTGCGAGCGTAAGAATCCACTCCCCCGAACGTCTCCGATGCTCGTCTTGATACGCGCCGAGACAAAGAAATCCTTCGCTGTCCCTTTGAACTGTCCGGTCATTTTCAGGGTCAACGGCAGAACAAGCGTCTTCGGCAACACGGTGTCCGCAACAAGGGCGTGAATGTCATTCCGACCGGATGAGAATTCACGAAGGTGGAGGTCATAGTACGACGTCGCCGCTTCCGGCAATCCGCGTATCGATCCGTTGAGAACAACGCTGGTAGAATCGCCCGTCGATATCCGGCAACTCTCCACCCTCAAGTCACCCACAGGGCCTGAGATTTGAGAGGAGAATCTTATCGTCCCCCCCGCTTTATTCTTTATCGGGAGGAGAGGCTGAAAGAGGAGCACATCCGAAATGGCGATATGGGAATCGTCAATTCTGGCCTTTACGATCATATCACGCCGAAGACTCTTCAGCGCCGCAACGGAAGAATATCTCAGAAGAATATTTTGTCGAATGAGGCTGGCCGCGGTTTCCACCTTGAGGTTCGCGATCTCCGCATGAAGAGAGTCAAGTGTGAATCCGCCCGATATCTCACGCACGTCAAGGCCGGAGCGCTCCCGGAACGACGTATGAACGAGATTCGCCGTCATGCGGTCGTCACCGAAGAACAGGTTGGTGGCGTGCAATGTCAGACCATCCAGCCGGAGGTGATTCCGATCCAGGCCCCCGGTCCGGGCGGCACCCTGAACATCGTATTGCGCACTGTTGCCGCTGAGACTGAGGTCATCGAGGCCGATACTCCAGGGTTTCGAGGGGGGCTCATCCTTCGCAGCCTTCAGGCTTCTCTTCGGTTCGACGACGACAATATGCGTGTCTTCCGCCAGGAACTCTTTGAGCACGACGTGATGCGACCGCAGGTCGATCTTCTCTGCAATCACCGTCGACCGTCCGACGTCAACGCCGAACTGTTCTCCCGCTGCCGCGTTGTCATAGTGGAACTGAACGTTTGCCAGCGACATCATCCGGAACCCGATATCGGCATCTGTTGATTGCGATTCGGCGTGCGGGGGTACTTTTGTCTGAATCACGCTCGCCATCGTATTTTCAACGGACAATTTGTCGACGTGGAACCGCATCCTGTCGAGATCAAACTTATCGATCGAGGTCTCAAGGGAACCGATCTGGAAGTGGAGATCCAATCCGCTCACCCCGTCTTCGTACGAAACGCACATTCCGTGCAAACTCATCCCCTGCGGACGTATCTCCCAGGCCGGGCCCGCGGATGTATCGGGACCTATGTCAGGAGGTGAAGCAGGACCAAGCGCCTTCAGGATAAACCCGAAATTGAAGGTGCTGTCGCTCGACGTGCGGGTGATATGGGCAGTGAGCGAGTCAATCCGGAGGTCATGGAGGATCAGGGTGTGCGAGAGGAGTCCGAGCAGGTTTACATCCGCCGTCAGCGTCCGGACAGACAACAATGTGTCCCCCCGGAGGTCACCAACGAAGAGGTTCCGCAGGACGAGCGTGTGGGCGAAAGCGATGCTGACAGAACCGACCTCGATGCGGGTGTGGGTTTTATCCGAGATCGAAGAGACCGCCTTCCGTGCGATGGAGGACTGCACCCCGGGGATCTGCAGCACCAGAAATGCGAGAATGATCAGAGCCAGTATGCCGGCGAGCAACCACAGGACGATCCTGACGACACGGCCGGCAATCGTTGGTGTCTTCTGCTCGCTCACAAGAGTTCCCTGACCCGGGCGGAATCCAGGGTTGCGACAATGGCTGCAACGACGAATGGAAGGATGATTTGCTCTCCCATGAGCAGCATGAACATAACGGCGCACGCGCCGAGCAAGAGAAGCGACACCTGTGCGTAGAGGGGGAAGCGTGCCGGCGTCACGCTGATTGCTCCGTTACTCACCGGTGTTTCTTTGGTTCACGGGTGTTGCGGCGGAACAAATGAGGACGCCTGAATTCCACCGTTCGCGTAAGGACGCGAACTGCGTTCTCGCTCGGGAGAATTTCCACGCCGAACCTCAATGCAAACAAGCGGGTGAATTCGGCCCCGTAAAGGACGATCTGTGAAGAATAGTAGGCCCACAGCATGATGACGACGAGCGATCTCGCTGCACCGAAGGTCGAGCCTATGGCGCCATTGCCCAGATACAACCCGATGAGGAGCTTTCCGGCGGAAAACAACAACGATGTTACTGCGGCACCCACCCACGCATCCCTCCACTGCACCGTCGCTGCCGGGACGAACTTGAACATGAGTGCGAACATGACCGTGATACCGACGAATGATACCATGAAATCAAGAAGGTTGACCAGTCCGGCGAAGACGGCGAGGAGGTTGCCCAGGTACGTGCTCATTGCCGCCAGAACCGCGCTGAGGACGAGGGATACCAGCAACAGGAATCCGATTCCCAGTATCATGGCAAACGAAAGGAGACGGCCCCGGAGGAATGCGCGGACGGTGCCTATCGGTTTCTGCTGAACGCGCCAGATGACGTTGAGCGAATCGCGCAGTTGAACGAAGACCGCCGTCGAGCCGAGCAGAAGCATGAAGAGACTGAAAATCGTTACCAGGATATTGGTGTCGGAGTTGTAAGCGTTCGTGATCAGNNTAGGCCAGTGCAGCACCCTGCGCCCCGATGTTGTCATCATCCCAGGCTATCGCAGAATCCTTGAATAACAGCCAGACACCTTTCAAACGAAGAGCCTTCATACCTTCTGCGGCAAAGTTGTTGTCCGGCCCGGGGGGGGTGACGGGCCCGTTTATCCTCTACAGGGTAGCAATTGATACCCGTGATTGTCATCGGCCCAAAGGATGAAAGTGGAGCTAGCCCCTTTTTGGGGGGAACCGGCGGGGGGAAGGGATTTCAGCACGACGTCCTTCCCGGGGAATATATCCCCGGTCAGAACTCTCTCCCGTCACCGGAGAACCAGGAGCTTCCTCGTGCCCGTGTAGCCTTCAGCCGTGAGCCGGTAGAAATACACGCCTGAGGCGAGTCCCGAGGCGTCAAACCGGGCTTCGTGATAGCCGGACTCCTGCTGTGCACTGACCAGTGTGGCTACCTGCCGGCCAAGAATATCGAAAACGGACAGCGTCACATGCGACCGGCGGGGAATGCTGTACCGGATAGTGGTGGACGGATTGAAGGGGTTGGGATAATTCTGCTCGAGCCTGAACGTCCCGGGGAATCCGCCGGTCGCCGCTGCCACACCGGTGATGACCACCTCGGAGAGAGGGCGCCGCCAGATGCCGCGGCCGTTGGTGCCGGCAAAAAGGTTCGTCCCGCTCGCCGCAAAGGCATAGACCGGAGTGGCGGGAAGGAGCGAATCAACGCTGGACCAGGACTTCCCCGCGTCCGTTGACCGGAAGAC
>PMND01000097.1:9995-12152 GCA_003161955.1 Ignavibacteriota bacterium
CCCCCGTAGGTCCCCGCGCACATCCCTGCGCCGACGGGGGCGAACGCGTAGACGGAGAAGTTACTCAATTGAGTGGGGGTCCAGCTCGCCCCGCTGTCCGCCGAAAGGAACAGGCCGTTGGCGTAGGTCCCCGCAAGCACATCGCTGCCGTATGTCGTCAGCGAGATGACGCTCGACGTTCCCAGCCCTGAATCAGACGGGGCCCAGCTCTGGCCGCTGTTGCTCGAAACGAAAAGGCCCCCAAGAAATGTCCCGGCATAAAGGTAGGTCCCGCTCGAAGCCAGCGCGAAGACATCCGTGCTCGTCAGTCCCGAATCGATCACAGTCCAGGTCGAGCCTTCGTCCGTCGAAGCGTACACCCCCTGGTTGAATGACCCTGCGTAGAGATTCGGGCCGTTGACCGTAAATGCATAGGCTCCCGGCGGCCCGCTAAGGTGGACCCACTGGGCATTCGAACGACTCACGACGAAGAGAGCACACACCGCGAACAGAAGCCCCAAAAATCCTCTCACATCACCCTCCGGGTCAGCGGACGCAATTGGCGATTGACGATCAACTGACAATATTGTGAGAAATTCAATTCGACCGGCGCCCGGGCCCCTTCGACCGCAGAAACGTCCCCCGCTCGAGGTCCTCGAATGCTTCCTGGAGCTCCTGCTGGGTGTTCATCACGATGGGCCCGTACCAGGCAACGGGTTCTTCAAGAGGTTTCCCCGAGACGAGGAGAAACCGGATCCCCTCATCCCCCGTCTGCACCGCAACCTCGTCGCCGCTGTCAAAAAGAACGAGAGACCGGTTTTCCGCCTGCGCGGGGGGGGAAGTATCCATCCATCCGACCCCCTCCGTGGGGACGGCAAGAGGTCCTGAGGCGTTGCAGAATTTTCCGCCCCCCGCGAACACGTAGGCAAAAGCGTGGCTCGTCACGGCGACGGGAAGTGTCTTTTTCTTCCCCGCTGGGATCGAGACATCAATGTAGACCGGGTCTGTCGCGATCCCCTCCACGGGGCCCCTCTTCCCCCAGAAGCTGCCGCATACCAGGCGGACCCGGGTACCGTCATCATCCGTGATCTCCGGGATATCCCCCGCCTTCACTTCCTGATACCGGGGCGCGGTCATCTTGCGCGACGACGGGAGGTTGGCCCACAACTGGAACCCGTGCATCCGGCCGACCTCGTCCCCCTTTGGCATCTCCTGATGGATGATGCCGCTCCCGGCGGTCATCCACTGGACGTCCCCCGCGGTAATCGAGCCGGCGTTCCCCATGCTGTCACCGTGTTCCACGCTTCCTGCAAGGACATAGGTGATCGTTTCAATACCGCGATGGGGGTGCCAGGGGAACCCGGCCAGATACTCCTCGGGGATGTCGTTGCGGAAGTCATCGAGGAGGAGGAACGGGTCGAACTCCGAGGTGTCCCCGAATCCGAACGCCCGGCGCAGATGCACTCCAGCGCCTTCGAGTGTCGGTTTTGCCTGAACGATTCGCTTGATCGGTCGAAGTGACATTGATTACCTCCATGCACCGGCGTAAGTGTCGCGTTTGATGAAGGCGCCATGGCCGGAGTTTCCGAGCCACCGGGCCCCGTCGACGATGAGGACGCCCCGCGAGAACACTTTTTCAGCGTTCCCTTTTAATCTACAACCCTCAAACATTGAGTAGTCCACCCGCATATGATGCGTGCGGGCGGAAATCGTATGTTCCGCCTCCGGGTCCCAGATGACGAGATCCGCGTCGCTCCCCACCGCGATGGTCCCCTTCCGGGGATACAATCCAAACATCTTCGCCGGAGCCGTCGACACGAGTTCCACCCAGCGGTTGAGAGAAATCCGTTTCAGGTTCACCCCGTGGTGGAAGAGAAGCTGGAGCCGGTTTTCGACGCCGGGACCGCCGTTGGGGATTTTCGTGAAATTCCCCCGCCCGAGCTCCTTCTGCTCTTTGAAGCAGAATGGACAATGATCGGTCGAGACCACCTGAAGCGCATTGTTCTTCAGACCCTTCCAGAGTCTTTCCTGATGCCATTTCTCTCGAAGCGGAGGCGTGAGCACAAACTTGGCACCTTCAAAATCCGCCCTCCCCAGGTCATCAATCGACAGCAGGAGGTACTGGGGGCATGTTTCCGCGAACACCGGAATGCCCCGGTCGCGCGCCTCCGACACTTT